>CALKPY010000076.1 GCA_937991435.1 uncultured Acidimicrobiales bacterium | reverse complement strand
GGTGTGCCAGGCCGGGGTCAGAATCTGCCCAGCTTTGTGGGTGAACGGTTCGGCGTCATGGCGTCGTACTACCCAGATATCGATTTTTCTTCTGTTGGGCTTCAGTAGTTGCCGGCAACCGATTCAAGTGTCTAGAAGTCTGCAGTGAAGCTCGCATACATGCTCTGGCTCCAAGGGTGGAGCACAGCACCGGCCGTGGCACGCAGAGCGCGTGACAGTTTCAAGCTGATGAACCCTGACTGGAATCTGTTGATGCTCGATGCATCGAACTATGCTGAACTGATACCCAACAATCGACGGTGGTTAGTCGACCTCGAAGATCAGATTCCTGCAGCGGCGTTTTCGGATCTCATTCGGGTCGAGATATTGCGCGCTCGAGGAGGGGTGTGGGTCGACGCGACGGTCGTCACCTTGAGACCCCTCGATGAGTGGCTCCCTTTAGCAATGAGGGGCGGATTCTTTGCTTTTCGAGACCCTGGGCCGGATCGGCCTTTGTCGACTTGGTTCTTAGCGGCTGACCCGGCTCATGTAATAGTCGCGGCCTGGGCAGACGCCGCACGTGACTATTGGCGGGGTCGAGTGGAGCCAGACGAGTACCACTGGTTTCACTACGAGTTTCGATCGCTGGTTGCCGATGATCCAGAATTCGCGCTGCGCTGGGACGCTGTGCCATACCTAGCAGCTTCGGTTCCGCACCATTTGCTACATCATCATCGGCGGCTTCCGCAGCCGCCAAGCCCGCACGACAAAGGCGTTTTTGCCGGAGACACTGCTCCTGTTCTAAAGCTGACCCACAAGCTTAACCAGCCGACAGACTTACAGTCGAACTTCCAGGTTGTGCTCGGCAAAACTTCAAATTACCTGATGCATTCATACCCGGAACCTAACCACTCGCTTCGAGTGTCAGTAGCTGGCTCCAATGATGGGTTGTGCGCTCTCGTGCGGGAGTTTTTGGCCACCGCTGGGCGTGAGGTCGACGACGTTTCGCCAGACGTAACCGTCAATGTGAGCCTTGAGCAGATCACTGTGGCCGCGGCGCCTGGGGCGTCGATCCAAACGGGCAGCGTCGTGCTCGGGTTTAGTGGTCGCTACATCACCTATCCCACTCCGTGGTCCGTTGCTCCGTTGCACCTGCCGATTCGTCCCCGCCCCGCAGACTGGATCGTGGGGGTTGTCGGAAACCTTGACCTAGAGCCGGCCTTGGTCGGGTTGACCGTTCGCTCGCTGCAGCACGAGGACCTCCGACTTCTGGAGGACGCAATCGACGAGTGCCGTGTGATTGTTGCATCGAGGCCGATAGCAGTAGCGGCAGCCCTGCGACGTAATCGACCTGTGGTGGTTGTCGGCAGTGACGATATTCAGAACGCACTGCTACCCGGCGCGCTACACATACTCGACCCCGCACATGTTTCCTTCAGGACCCGTTTGCGGACTGCTGTTGAAATGGAGCTCCGTCGGGATCGCCACCGTCACTGGCGTCGGGTCCAGTCTGAGGCTGTTCGCGATGGAATCTTCACGCTCGAGACCTTGCATTCTGTCATTGGGCGTGTCGGACGATTTGCTAAGGATATTGATGGGCGCGATTAGTCCGATCAGGACTCGTCTGGTGGTTCACCTAGGGCGTCATAAGACCGGCACAAGCTCGCTCCAACACACGCTGAACCAGGCAAAATCCGAGCTGGCATTGGCAGGTTGGACATACCCGCTCGCCGGGCGTGATCCTCACGGCGCTGGGCTGCCAACTGTCGTCGCCCACCACGCCCTTGGGCGCGAGGCGCTCAAGGGCGTGGTGGGCGGGGTGACTATTGACTTTCGTCAAGAGCTGGCCAGGTCACGCGATCGAATAATCGTGAGTAGTGAAGGTATGCAGAACGTTCCGGCTTCTAACTTGGCGGCAGTCTTTCGTCCAGGCGAGACGACAATTGTCATTTATCTGCGCGAACAGGTGTCGTACATCCTGTCTGGCTATGCGCAGTTCGTGCAAGCACAGGACGCGACGCAGTCTTTCGAGACATATGCTCGCCGTGTTCTCAAGAGCGTGACCTACCACGAACGACTGTCGGATTTGGCAGAGATCTATGGCGAAGAGAACGTGGTAGTGCGAATTTACGAACCGTCACGACTCGTCGGAGGCGGCACCGTCGAGGATTTCTTATCGCTCTTACAACTTGAGGGCGCAGTATCTGTATCCGACCGGGACAGCAATCCGTCGATCGGGGCGCGGTTGGTGCTTTTCAAGCGGATCTACAACGCACTTGGTTTGGAACAAAGCGAGATCTATGGCCAACTGGGAACTATCGTCCAGCACGGGAAATTCGGAGGCCACCGCACTGTTGCGATCTCACCGGGGCTGCAGGGCGAGATCAGAGATCATTGCGCCGAGTCAAACTCGGAACTGTTTGATCGATGGGTGGGCGAACCCGGAGGCAGTTTCGAACTCACAGACTTCAGTCGTCCGGCGGACTTGTGGACGTCAGACGAACTGGTCGAACTCTTTGAACAGGCGACAGCAAACCTTCGGACTCCGACTGTGACGGACGAGTAGGACTCAGTTGCGATTCGCTTCCTTACGTCTCGCATCTGCGGACATGCCCAAATAGGTTGTCAACCGAATCGCGGGCTGCCTCGAACCCGAGGTCTCGAGTGACCGCCTGATGGCCGGCATCGGCGAGTGATTGCCAGCGTTGCTCGTCGTCGTGCAGCGCCAAGATGTGTGTAGCTATACCGGCAGCGTCGTCGGCCACGAGTACCGATGCGGCGGTCTCGCCGAAGCCTTCGACGCCGATTGGCGTGGTCACGACTGGCACGCCTCGGATCAATGAGTCGCCAACTTTGCCCTTCATGCCGGCCCCGAAACGCAGCGGGGCGATCGACAAACGTACCGAGTCGAACAGGGGGCCGAGGTCTTCAACCCAACCGTGACGGGTGACTTGGGTAATGCTTGGGTCGACGATCGACTCGGGCATATCTGACCCGACCAAATGCAGTTTGATCGCCGGGTTCGAAGCCCACACGACAGGCATGATGTCGTCCATGAGCCAGGTGATGGCGTCGCGGTTTGGCGTGTGACGCCAAGCACCAACAAACAACAGACCTGAGCGATCTTCGAACGATGCTGTTGACCGAGCCGAACCGTGCACGTTGGGCACAACCGTTACGCGAGCTTGCGGTTCGAGCTCACGAACCATCGCAGCTTCGTCTTCGGTTATCGCAATGGTGACGTCTGCCATGCGTACCATGGCGCGCTCAAGTTCGACCATGGCGTCGGCGTGTCGGCGACCTGTGCTGCCGTCAGAATCCCCGCGGCGGCGCAATCGCAGGCCATGGAAGTCGACCATGTCGTACACCAGCGGTACCGCGGGCGCCGCTTCGACTACCTGGGGGAAAATGTCGGCGGCAACCGATGGTCGCGAGCAGATGATCATTTCGAGATCAGGCGCATAGTCGGCGATCAGCTTGCGCCAGTCTTCGTGGCCGTGACTGACTTCGATACCCATCTGATGGAACTGGGTCGTGTACGGCTCTCGAAGCCCGCGGTTGTGGGGCACAAAAGTGACCCGGCGTCCTGACTCAGCCAAGATCTGTAACAGCGAAGCCATTCGCAACGAGCCTGAATCTTGATCGGGCGCGGGGATTTCGTGGTCAAAGACAACAACTCGCGAACCGGTAGATCGCCACGACGCGAGACGTGGCTCAGTGTCAGGCGGCCATTGGGCCTGAAGTTGGGTGGCCCACTTGTCGGCGAAGCGCTGGCGGTTGGTGACCTGGTGGGCTTTGAGGCCTGACGATTCGTCGGTGCCGTGAGAAACACCCTCGTGGTGGGTAACCCACGCATGCGGCTGCACGAGCACCCGATATCCGGCATCGCGAAGAGCGAAACAAAGATCGGTGTCTTCGTAGTACGCCGGTACATAGCGCTCGTCGAACCAGCCGAGCTGCTCGAAGGGTTCGCGGCGCACAAGTAGCGCAGCAGCTGAGCAGTAGTCGACCTCGCGGACAAAGTCGTAGCGGTAGTCGACGGCATCGTGGCCCTTGCCGTAGTTCCAGCCCGTGCCGTCATTCCAGATGATCGAACCGGCTTCTTGCAAGGAGAGGTCCGGGTAGACGAGCTTGGCGCCAACAGCGCCGATATTGGGTGACCGTTCGATTGTCTCGACCAGCAGATTCAACGAATTCGGATGAAGCGTGGTGTCGTTGTTCAGCAGCAAAATGTGCGTGCCAGTGGCAACACGGCAGCCCTCGTTGGTCGATCTCAGGAAGCCGAGGTTCTCGGCGTTAGAGACCACCCGCAGTCCCGAACACAGGTCGAGCCAGCGCGCCGTGTCATCGGGGGACCGGTCATCGACGACGATGACTTCAAAGCTGCGTTCTGTGTCGTGCGCGGCAAGCGACGCCAGGCACGCCGCAGTGTGGGCGAGCTGTCCGTAGACCGGAACCACGACCGACACGTCAGGCGTGCCCTCGAATGTCGCCATGTCGACTGCTGCTGGTAGTTCGCCTGGGCTGAGCGGTTGGACTGTCGTGGCTTCAGCGTCGGCTCGCGGTGAATAGGCGGGTGCGTCGTCGACGTCGTCGGGGTGGTTCTGAACGTCGACGGATCGGTCACCGCGAGTGTTTCGGCGACGTAACGCTTTACGGGCCGTCCATACACCCTGCACCACTTTGCCCGCTCGGCTGGAGTTGATGACCTCGACCTCGTTCCGGAAATGATCGCGAGCTTGGTTCGCCTGGTGCAATTCCTCTCGAAGAGAATCGAGCTCGATCTGGTGCTGAGCGTGGAGACTTGCTAGTCGTTGCTCGACCTGGTCAAGTTCTGATTGCAAGCGATCTCGAGCGGCCGCGGCAACACGGAAGTGATGGCGGGCCTTGTCCCGGTCACGATTCGATTCGGCCAGCACGATCTCGGCCGCGGCGGTCGCTTGCGTTATGTCCCGAGCGGCACGGATCTCGGCTGTTTCAATGGCAGCCGCCGCGGCTGCGGCATCGGCACGGATCTCATCGAGCTCAGCACCAAGCGCCCGCCGTTTGGACCGCTCGACTTGCATGAGACCGGCGACAACGGCAAAGGATCGGCCGTGCGCTTCATCGAAGCCGAAGTCGGCGCTGTTGAGTCTTGTGGAAGTCAGCGACTGCAATCGCGTCCACATGTCGCGGACGTTGGTGTCAAGCAGTTCGAGGTCACCATCGTCAAAGTGCCGTTCGCCCTTGTCGATTCGCTCGGCGGCAGCGACAATTGCGGTCGGATCGACCTGTTGTCTAAGGCCGACAACGAGTGAAGCAATGGCTGTCTCCGCATCAGCATGCAAGTCGTGGAAACTGATAGGCACGACATGCATGCCGTCGGCATCGGTCAGCAGCCGGTGGTGGTAGTCAAACCAGAGCTCGATGCCATGACCTAGGGGAACACCATCGCGTTGTTCGAGCGACTTCGCGACCTCGACCGGATGCCGAAACGGAAGCACGACGACCGGTTGCTCATGCTCTGGCGCGCGCTCAGGGAGCACCTGTCTCCAGAAGGGCAACGTGACGCACAGGCGGGGATCCTTGACTGCAACACCTGGTCCGATTTGTAGTTCGTGCAACAAGCGGCGGGCGTCGTCGCCAGCCGAGCCAGCCGCCAGAGCAGCCAGGGCCTCAGAGGTGTGTACCGGGGCGGCCCAGTGCGACCCGGCGAGGTCCAAAAGTCTGTCGTTGAAGTCGACCAGCGGCACGAGCTCGAAGTGACCGTGCACGTTCGACGGGGCGGCTCCCATGAGGTGTTCCAGCGGTCCCAGCCCCCAACCGAGCGTGTGTAACACGCGCATAACGGCCGATGTGCCGGATCGATGCATGCCAGCGACCAGAAGCAGGTGGTTGTGATCTGTCATGAGCCGTGCGAAGGTTACCAACTGTGGTCGAACCCGAGCCCCGTAGTGTCATTGCCCACATCCACCTGTTCAAGAACGCTGGTACCTCGGTAGAGCGAGCCCTGCAGTCGCATTTCGGCGACCGTTGGCTCAGTTTCGACAAGCCTGGGGCTGCCCACCGAATCGTGCAGGGTGAGCTTGTAAGCTTCCTGGTCGACAACCCCAACGCTGCAGCGATCAGCAGCCATCAGCTGCGGCCGCCGGTGCAGTCGACAACCGAACTGAATCTGCTTCCGGTCGTCTTTCTTCGCCATCCCATCGATCGAATCCGCTCGGCCTATGACTTCGAACGCCACCAGGGTGGCGTGTCCCCGAGCAGCAAGGCCGCGGCCGAATCCACGTTTGCTGAATGGATCGAGTTCCACCGCGATCGCGGCTCGGTTCAGTGCGAGAACTTCCAGACCTACGGGCTGACCACGCTTCGCAATGACAACAACGGCGCGCCGTTGCGTAAGCGGCCCATTGACGAACATCTTGAGATCGCAACGCGCTTCATTGAGTCGCTACCTGTTGTGGGTGTCGTCGAGCAGTTTGATAAATCACTCGGCCTGATCGGCCGGTGGCTGCAGCAATGGTTTCCTGGCTTCGACCCCGCGGCTGAACATCGAAATGTGACGGCAATCGACGGGTCGACCTTGCAGCAACGACTTGATGAGGTTCGCTCGCGTCTTGGCGGCGAGGTCTTCGGCCGATTGATCGATGACAACACCGCCGACATCGAACTGCACCGCCGTGCGGTTGCTCGGCTCGAATCCTGCTGATAGTGCCCGTGGTCGTCGCTATCAATCGAGATTGATGGTGAGAATCTGATCGGTCAGACGATCGACGCGGGCCCCGAACAACATGGCGGTCTGTTCGGTTGCTTCGGTCACCGCTGGCGCGCCTGCAGCGCACACAAGCAAGACGCCTGGACGGTTGATGGCAAGCGCTGCTTGCTGAATAAGCCACAAGCACTCAAGCCCCGCGAGCCCGGGATCAAAAACGACGAGGTCAAAGTCGGTGAGTTGTTGGACCGGTAACGCATCGAGGCGGCTGTGGAGCTCGGCGTCGTCGATACGGGGCTCGAAGTGCTGGGCATCAAACCAGATACCCCCGTCGGTTCGAAGACCAAAGAACCCCCGGTTGAACGACACCCGTGCTGATTCACCCACAAACGTGGTCGCGTGTGCCAGCGGATCGTCGAAGATTCGGTGGCGAATCGACGGGTCGATCGTGGTGACAGAACCGTTGAATCGTTCGGTCGCGGCCAACAGAATCGCGGTTCCGAGCCCAAGGTACGTTCCGATCTCGAGCGTGCGCGCCGGTCGCCGGTCGGCTACGAAGTCTGCGAGTGCCCGCTGGTCCTCACCGTAGACCGAGCCGTGAATCGCGTGTTCAAGTAGCTCGGTTGGCGACGCAACATGGGCATAGCTGCGCAGCACCGAGTCGGTGAATCGTTCGACGAGAGACTCGTCGAACGTTTCGTTAGTCGCTGCCTTAGGTGTCGCCTTGCGCCAGCGTCGCCGCGCCTGTTGAACCGGAGCGCCTGCGATTGTGACGCCTATACCGGAGAGCTCGACATGGCTCCATGCCCGGTCGGCGAGATCATGGTGATCTCGTGCCGTGAGCCAATCGGCAGCCTGGCGTGCCGACGAACTTGGTTGCTTTCTGATTTCGAATGCTGCCTTTATGCGTCGCACGATGTCGTCGTCGGCATCAACCTCGCACAGCTCGGCAATTGCTGCGAGGTCCAAAACTGCTTGTAGATCGTCTGGATGCTCGTTGGTCCACGCAGTGGCGACAGGCAGGGCTTCGTCGTGTCGATCAGACTCGGCAAGGGCAAAGGCGAGTTGCACGACGTAAGGCCCTGTCGGGGTTCCGTTCATGTCGATTGCCCGCTCGAAGGCGGTGATGGCCTGGTTGGCGTCGCCTTCATCTCGGTGGATCAGTCCCAACTCGAAAGATGCCTCGTGTTGCAACGGATCGAGTTCGAGTGACCGGTCAACAGCTGTGCGTGCATCCGCGAGCAGGCCCTGTGAGCGCCGCAGCCGCGCCAAAGTGGCGTACAGCTCGGCTTGGGTTGGAGCGATCACAATCGCACGTTGAATATGCACCTCGGCTTCGGCCAGGCGGCCGACGTCGATCAGGGCTTGCGACAGCACTCGCAGGTGGGTTGGGTCATTCGGATTGTCATCACTGAGTTGTCGTAGGGCGGCGACACCAGAGTCACGGTGATTGCTGTCAATCAGCCGCTCGGCTACTGCACGAGTCGTGAGGGCGTTGGCTCCGTAGATGACATCGTGAAGCGTTGGGCTGAGGCTGCCGGCAAGCTCAAGCGTGTAGTCCGGATATCGGAATGGCTCACCAACAACCGCCTCGTACTCTCGAAGCCACGACGCGAACGGGTGGTCTTTGCGTGTGTGGTTGGTCGACGCTCCGCCGTGGAACTGGTGGAAGCTGGCTTCGCCGAGCAAGGACACGACCCGAGAACTCGACGCGACGGCGCGACGGAAGAACTCCCAATTGACCAAACCCCCGCCAGCAGATTGGAACCGTTCGTTGAAGCCACCCATATCGACAAATCGTTGTCGTTCCATGACGAAGCAGTTGCTCTCGAATGTGGGGGCCATCAGGCGTTCGGGTACGGCTCGCACATTCGATATCGAAAACAGACGGGTTCCATCGGCTCGCCAGTCGATCGTGTCGAGCAGGTCGTCTTCGACGGTCTGGTCATAGCCGTTGATCACCGAGTCGTTCTGTAACTGGGACCCAAGATGGAACGATGGTGCGTACACGAACGAGCCGGGGTTGCGGACTGTTTCATCGAGAGCCCGACGCACCAAGTTCGGAGTCACCATGCGTGCTCCGTCGATCATGCACAGGATCAGTCGAGAGTCGATCGAATCGACCGCAGCGTTGAGTGCTGCTGCTGGCGACATCGATTCGGTTTCGACGAACCGGTACGAGATGTTTGAACCCAACGACTCGATTTCTCTGGGGTTCAGCGGCTCTAGCGATCCATTGTCGATGGCAATGATGTTGTACTCATCGGCCGTTACGTCTAGCTGATACTCGGCCGAAAGCGTGAACAGGGTGCGCGCAGCCTCGCGGCGCATGTTGAAAAAGGCCACGACCGCCGTCAGTTCTCCCACTCCGCAAACCCTAGGCCAGTCATGTGGGGTGAACCGAGCGGGTGGCCGAACATCTTGGGTGCTCCCACTCGGCTTCGGCTGGCATTATGGCGGTGTGAATGCAACCGGCCCAGGCACCGCATCGCCGATTCCAGCGATCGATGCAGTGCCAGCGACGCATCGATGGTCAGTGATGATCCCCGCGTACAACTGTGCCGAGTTACTTGAGCGCACAATCGAGTCAGTTCTCGCTAGTGATCTTGGGCCTGATGTGATGCACATCGAGGTCGTCGATGACGGTTCGAACGACGACCCGCAGGCCGTCGTGGCACGATTCAACAATCGGGTCAGGTTCTGGCGTCAGCCGTCAAATGTCGGGGCGATCAACAACTTCAACACGTGCATCGACCGGTCTCGGGGGGAGTATCTGCACATCTTGCATGGCGATGACATCGTGAAGCCGGGATTTTATGAGGCGGCTCAACACGCGTTTGGTCAGGGAGCCGGCGCGTTTGTCTGCCGGGCGGAACACATTGATGAAAACGACGTCAAACTTCGCACCACGCGTTCTGAGCAGCCGTCAGGTCTATGGCTCGAAGTGCTCGAGCGGCTGACTGTCTCGAATCGCGTCGTCGCCGCTTGTATCGCCATGCGCAGGTCGGTCTACGAAGACGTCGGAGGGTTCAGCACCGCGCTTCCGCACGCGGCCGATTGGGAGATGTGGACCCGTGTTGCTGCTGGTCACCCGGTGTGGTTCGAAGACCGAGTGCTGGGCCAATATCGAGAACACGCCGGCCAGGACACCAGCGGCCGTGTGCTCAATGGCGAGAACATACGTGAACGACGGGCGGCGATTGACCTGCTCGGCGCGTACGTGAACTCTGACGACTGGCCGATGCGTCGACGCAAAGCTCTCGGCTATTCAGCGCTGTATGCCGTGCGAACTGCCGCTGGCTTGGCCCGCTCTGGTGAAGCCTCCGGAGCGGCGGCGCAGGTGCGCGAGAGCTTGCTGTGCCTTGCTGCAGCGGTTCGCTCAGACAGTCCTCGCTGAGAGAGCGGTCGCTAATAGACGATTCTGCCGTTCATGGCTTTGACGCGTTTGTAAAAGGTGGCATTGAACGGTGCGGTGCGAAGCTCGCGAGATTGGAGAATCGCGCGACTGCCTCGCCACAGCCCTGCAAGGTCGCGCGTCTCGCGAAGATAGTGCCCGCTCCAGATCATCACGTTGCTGGCAACGTAGGGCGCCGAAAACCATTTGACCGCAAGCTTGCACCGATTCACATACAGCAGCCACGCCTCGTGCTTTCGGTCCATGCGGCCACCAGGAGTTCGCTCGTGCACCACGTTCACCCCGGCCAAGTAACAGATTCGGAATCCAGCGTTGATCATGCGAAATGCCAGATCGGTCTCCTCTACGCCGTACAGACCGAACTCCGCCGGATACGCGCCGAGTTCTCGAGTTGTGTCCCGACGAACGGCGTGGCCCGCGCCGACCAACAGATAGGTCTCGAAGTCTTTCGTCATGTCGACAGACTTGTCCGCGTGTGGAATCTCGTGACGTCGGTGCTCGCCGTGCTGGCTCACAATGTTGAACGCACATGCGGCCACGGTTACGTCAGCCATGGCGCTCGCGGTGAGTGACAACATGGCGGCGAGATCGAGGACACGAGCGTCGTCGTCGAGAAAGACCACGATGTCGGTGTCGGCCTTGTCGAGGATCAAATTGCGACCTGCGGCGACACCATGGTTCTCGCCGTCCCAAAGCACATCAACATCGACCAAGCTTGATTCGGTCAGGTGCTCGCACGATGCACGTAGCTGATCGACAGGGTTGTTGTCGACGACGACGACCGAAAGCCGAGTCGTTGCCGACGTCGCCAACTCGCCGATCAGGCGAAGGAACATGTCGTCGCGGCGATAGGTGATGATGCCGATGGCGAAGCGCAGCGGGGTCGTCACGGGTCAGACGCGGCGGGACAGTACGACCCACACCGTTTGCAGCAAAATCTGCACGTCGAAAATGGGTGACCAGTTCACGAGGTACTGAAGATCGTGTCCGAGCTTGTAACCCGGGTCGGTGTGGTAGCGACCCTGTACCTGGGCGAGTCCGGTTATTCCTGGGCGAATATCGTGTCGACGGCCGTAGCCAGGAATCACCATCTCGAACTGTTTGATCAGTTCGGGGCGTTCGGGTCGAGGCCCGACCAGCGACATGTCACCTTTGAGCACGTTCCACAGCTGTGGGAACTCATCGAGGCGGGTTGCGCGCAACCAGGCCATTGCCGGGATAACCCGGTTGTCATCGCGATCGGCAAGGCGCGGACCGCCCTGTGATTCTGAGTCGGGGTACATGGTGCGGAACTTCACCATCGTGAAGGGTTTGCCATAGCGGCCGAGGCGCTCTTGGCGATAGATCATTGGCGACCCGGCGACGATTCGGCAGTAGACGCAGAGCAACAGGGTGACTGGTACCAGCACTGGGGAAGCAAGCGAGATGTATAGCAAGTCAAGAACTCGTTTGAAATGTGCCTTTGACGGCGGCAGGGCATGACTGCGAATGGCAAGGAACGGCACACCTGCAATCTGGCGAGTTTTCTTCAGCCCGAGCAGTGTGTCAGATGGTTCGAGGCGGTGATAGACGCCGATTCGCCGTAGCTCAAGCTCGCTGAGTGGGTCTGGATATATCTCCGATAGCTCGATGCCGTTAAGCAACAGGACCTCGGTGGCATCGGTGCGTTCGACATCACCCAGGAGTCGCTCAATGGTTGTTGCGCGGCCGACGACGACGGCATCGCGATCTGTTTCTTCGAGATGCTCCTCGATCAAGGAGATGTCATCGGGGTTGCCGACGAGAAAGACCTTGGGTCGGCCGTAGCGACTGGTGAGCATGGTTCGAGCTAGCCAGCGGTTGAAGGCAAACAACGCGGTGGCCAGGATCGCCAAAAAGACCATACTGAGGCGGGCCATCAGAAACTTCGAGGCGCCCAACGACATGCTGGCAGTGATCAGGCCCGAGATCATGACCACACGTGTGATTCGAGCGAGCCAGCTCGGGCTTCCGAGTCGCTGCTCGCGGTCGTACAAGCCACCGAAATATGCGGTGAGCATGTGCACCGCGAGGGTTATTGAGAAGCCGGTGTAGTAGGCCTCAGACGAGAAGTCGGGCCACCGGAATCCGAATCGCGCCGTGGTAATGGCCAACATCAACCCGAACAGGCCGACTGCATCGGCGACGTACATCCACCGGAAACCGGTTTCTTCGCGCGACCACACTGGTATTGGGCTTGTCTCAACCGCTGAGCGCAGATCGATGTCCTCTTGGTGTGGAGAAGCCACCGAGGCACACTAGCGGGCCTCAGGGAAGGATTGATGGTGGGTCACCAGCAAGCCACAATTAGCGTGATCGTGCCCGCCCGCAACGACGCGGCTGCATTGCCCTTGGCGATTGACAGCATTTTGGCCCAACAGGGTGTCGATATCGACGAGGTGTTGATTGTTGTCGGTCCTTCTCACGATGCGACCGAAGCAATTGCCCAGCACCTGGAAACGGTCAACGACACTGTTCGCGTCGTGGCCAATCCGCACGGTGGCATACCGCAGGCGCTCAACGCTGGTCTTCGGATTGCAAGGGGCGACATCATCGTTCGCGTTGACGCCCACTCGGTGCTGCCAGTGAACTATTGCGAGATAGCCGTCGAGACAATGGGTATGACCGGCGCGGTCAATGTGGCCGCGGTGCAAGTGCCGACGGGGGTGACGCCAACTCAACGTGGTATCGCTGCCGCGATGGCCCACCGGGTCGGCTCAGGCGCAGCGGCCTATAGAGAGGGCCTCGAGCTCAAAAAGGTTGAGACCGGATTTCTGGGCGTCTACGACACAGCAGCGTTGCGCTCAGTCGGCGGTTGGGATGAATTGTTTGCCCGCAACGAAGACGCTGAGTTGAACATCAGACTCCAATCCGAACTGGGTCGCGAAATTTGGCTTGACCCACGAATGAAGGTGGCGTATGCCCCGCGAGCGACGATCGCTGCGCTCGCCAAGCAGTACTGGCACTACGGCCGCTGGCGTCAACAGACGGTCCGCCGACACCCTCACGCGCTGAAGTTGCGCCAGCTCGCGGCACCGTTTGTGGTCATGGGGCTTGCGGGTGCGACTGTGGCAGCCATGGTGATCAGCGGCTGGGCGCTAGTGATTCCGGTCGCCTATGTCGTTGCGCTCGGCGCAGTCGCAGTAACCACGGGCGGTCTTACGCTGCGCGAACGGGTCAGCATGGCGATGGCGTTGGCGGCGATGCATATCGCGTGGGGTGCAGGTTTCTTGCGCTCCTGTATCCGCAGGCCGCTGGCCTGACCGCTGACAACGGCTCTAGTCGAGCAGCGTCGCGCTCACCACGTTGCTGTCGCCCCGCGTGGTGCGGGCGATAACCGTGCTGCGTTCGCCGTTTGGTAGAGCGGGGTTCCACGAGCGGATGTGCCCGTTCTCGAGCACGACAATCGACAGGTCGTTGCGTGCCGCAATGGCGACCGCGTCTGCTCGGTCGCCCTCGCCGCGCCAGATAAGCGTTTGGCGCTCACCTTCGGGCGCTTCAGCGTCATAGACCCAGGCGTTGCCGTTGTTGAGCGTGAACGACGCGAGCTTGGACCAAGCCGCAACGCTGACGGCGTCGGGCAGGTCGCCTTCGCCGAACCACGCCAATGAGGTCGCTTCTAGACCCGCACGGTCGAGATGCTGGACTCGTGCGTTGCCATTGTCGAGCGTAAAGATAACGAAGTCGGTGTCTGCGGCGACAGAGGTTGCGTTGGGAGCGTTCGCAGCGTTCCATAACAACTTGCCCCGAGCGTCTTCGGGGCCTGTCGGGGTCCATGTGCGCACATTGCCGTTGCGTAAGACGAAGATGACGATGTCGCCAGCCATGGCCACATCGACCGCCGGCTGGCTGGTCGCTCCGTCCCAGATGAGCTGAGTGGCGTCAGAGTTCGACGGGTCGTCGATTTCGATCGAACCATTACCGAGACGGATCGCCGAGAGCGAGGTGCCGACCGCGATCTCGATTGCGTTGCGTTTGTCACCGCTTCCGTCCCAGATCTGGGTCTCTGTCGACGCTTGCGCGGTATCGATGGTCCACGCGTTGCCGGCGTCGGTCGTAATGCCGATCACGTCGCCAGCACTCGAGACCGTGGTTACCGCTCCACGATTGGAGCCATTGAACAAGGGCCACCAGGGCGCCAGCCCGTCTGGGTTGTCGCCCGCATCGATACCGATCACGTGCATATTGCCACTCTCGTGGGCAACGACGACACCATCGGTGGAGGCATCGAGGGGCGCAGCCGGCGCAGGAGCGAAATCTTGGATTTCTTCGACGGCGTCAGCCACGTCGGGCTCGTCGGCCGACGGACGATTAATCAGCGCAACGGCGAGCAGGGCGACCACGCCGACGCCGAGAACCGCGGCCCACATCTTCCAGGGCGACACCTCGTCGTCTGCGGCCCCGTCGTTGTCCAGATCGTTCTCGTTCGTGTCACGGTCGTTGGTGTCACGGTCGTCGGTGTCACGGGCTGTGGTGTCACGGTGGTTGGTGCTTTGGGATTCGCCGCGTGCCCACGCGGCTACTGCGTCGAGATGCTCGCCAGCGAGACGGGGGTCGTCGCATTGATCTGCCAGGTCAGCGAGCTGCTCCGAAGTCATGGCTTCGACAGGGGTAGTCGCGAATGGGGAGTCGCCGACGATGTCTGCCAACTGACGCACTGACTCGGTCAGGTGCTGGGGGTCGAGCGAGCTCCGCCAACCTTCGATCGCTTCTGGCAAGAACATGATCGTCAGGCTAACCCCCGGCTTTCACCTCGGGTCGACGAAGAAGGTTGCCGCGGAGGTTCCGTTTGCGAACGCCGTCTTCAGGCCATCAGCGGTGGCAAGTGCCTCGGCGATCGTGACATCCATGTCGAGATAACGGTAGGTGCCAAGACGACCGACAAAACTCACGCCTGTCTCAGCTTCGGCCTCGGTCAGGTATTGCTCGAGTAGGGCCTTGTCGTCGACCATTCGAACCGGGTAGTACGGGATGTCATCGGGCGTGTGCTCTCGGCTGAACTCGCGGAAACAGACGGTGGCATCGTGTTCTTCCCATGGGGCAAAGTGCTTGTGTTCGGTGATGCGTGTGTAGGGCACGTCAGCATCGCCATAGTTCATGACCGGAGTTCCCTGGAAGTCGCCATCGTCGACGAATTGTTCAAAGTCAAGGGTTCGATAACCGAGGCGACCGAAGCGATAATCGAACCACGCATCGAGCGGACCGGTCCAGATGATGTGGTCATAGTTGGCGCGATCGGCGGGAGCGAGCTCGGTTGACAGGTGCACCGTGATCGACGGGTGATCGAGAATCGCCTCGATGATGGGGGTGTAGCCCTCGGCCGGGATGGCCTGGTGTGGATGGTTGAAGTACGAGTCGTTGTAGTTGAACCGCACCGGTAGCCGCTTGAGGATCGAGGCCGGAAGCCGGGTCGGGTCAAGACCCCACTGCTTGCGGGTATATCCCTCGAAGAACATTTCGTAGAACTCGCGGCCAACCATCGAGAGCGCCTGCTGCTCGAAGTTCTGAGGGTCCGCAATCGAACCATCGGCCAATTCGTCGCGCACAAACGCTTCTGCCTCGGCTGGGGAGAACGTTTTGTTGAACGCCTGGTTGATCGTGTGCAAGTTGATCGGCAGGCTGAACACGGCGTCGCGGACCGTGGTTTTGACCTTGTGGTTGTAGGGCTTCATCTCGCCGAACTGGTTGATGTATTCCCACACGCGTTCATCGTTGGTGTGAAAGATGTGCGGTCCGTAGCGGTGCACCATCACGCCGTTCTCGTGGCGCTCGGTGAAGCAATTGCCACCAATGTGATCGCGAGTGTCAAATACAGATGCGGTGTGTCCGGCTTCGCAGAGTTCGCGGGCGATGACTGCGCCTGAGAAGCCGGCTCCGGCGATTCCAATGTGTGCCATTGCTCCGAGCGTATGCGACCGCACAGTGGCCAGCGCGGCGCCTGCGCGTTTGGTGCGTTGATGCTCGCTACCGTCGCCTCGTGACGATTGACGACCATCAACTGGCAGCCGAACTCGCGACGCGCGCCGGAGTGCTCCTGCTTCAGGTGCGAGCAGAGCTTGCCGAAGCCGAGCCGCAGGTTCGTAAAGACGAAGGCGACCGACGGGCCCATGAACTTCTCGTTGCGGCACTTGCTGATGCTCGCCCCGACGATGCGGTTTTGTCTGAAGAAGGTGCCGATGATCTCGCCCGCCTTGATTTCGACCGCGTGTGGATAGTCGACCCTCTCGACGGCACGCGCGAGTTTGGCGAAATTCCCCGAACAGACTGGGCGGTGCATGTAGCACTGGCCGTTCGAGGAGCACCGGTGGTCGGAGCGGTCGCGCTTCCGGGTCTCGACGTCACCTTGCACACCGGTGCCGCCCCCGTGCTGCCAGAGTCGTGGAACGGAGCGCCACGGGTCATTGCGAGTCGCACGCGTCCTGGGCCAGCTGCCGAGGCGATTGCCGCAGCCATCGATGGAGAGATGGTGCATATGGGGTCGGCGGGAGCAAAAGCTATGGCAGTGGTGCGCGGTGAATGCGAAATCTATGCGCACACTGGCGGACAATACGAGTGGGATAATTGTGCTCCCGCCGCGGTTGCGCTGGCTGCCGGGCTGCACGCCTCAAGGCTTGACGGTTCGCCGCTCGTCTACAACAACGCCGACACCTCGCTCCCGGATCTGTTGATTTGCCGTCGGGAGTTTGCCGAGGTATCGCTCGACGTCGTGCGCAAAGCCGGCTTGGTCTGACCGCTCGCATGCCGCTTCAGGCAGCGAAGCGAAATCAGCTGCTACTGACATGCGTCGGGTGCGTAGCCTGACAGCGTGACGAACTCCTCAACCCCGGCAAGCGGACCGCAATCTCTGCGAGTTGCGTTGTGTCAGATCGATTCGCTCGTCGGAGCACTTGACCACAATGTTGACCTGGCGATCGCTGCACTCACGACAGCAACGGCCGCCGGTTGCGACGTGGCGATCTTCCCCGAGCTCGCCATCTGTGGGTACCCGCCCGAAGACCTTGTCTACAAGCCGTCGTTCGTTCGCGACAATGAGTTCGCCCTCGACCGGTTCGCCGCGGCAACGACGAGTACCGCTGCAGTCATTGGGTATGTCGAGCGCGGGCAGGGCACCACAATCGGAAGCGGTTTTCCCACCTTGCACAACAGCGCGGCGTTGTGCGCTGATGGCGAAGTGCGAGGTTCGTACCGCAAACATCAGCTGCCGAACTATCTGGTGTTCGACGAGATGCGGTATTTCACACCCGGCGACGAGCTGCCGTTGTGGAACATTGCCGGTGCGACCGTCGGGGTATCAATCTGCGAAGACCTCTGGATCGACGGCGGTCCTGTGAACCAAATGGCGGCCGCCGGAGCACAGTTCATTCTCAACATCAACGCATCGCCGTATTACCGAGGTAAGCCTCAGCGCCGTGAAGAAATCGTGCGTCAACGAGCGGTTGAATCGGGTGTCCCTATTGCCTATGTCAATCTCGTCGGAGCGCAAGATGAGCTCGTTTTTGATGGTGGTTCGATCGTTATAGGTTCGTCGGGCGACTTGATTGCTCGGTCTCTTCTGCTCGATGAACAGGTGACCATCGCCGACTTTGCGCTCGCGCCGGCACGCCCCACCGATAGGCCGCCCACTGTTGTGTCGTCGCACCCAACGAAGTCACAGGTTGGCTTGCCGCCGGTTGTCGAACCCATGCTTGATCCGCTCGAAGAGCTCTTTCAGGTGCTCGTGACGGCAACCCGCGACTACGTGCGCAACAACGGCTTCAGCGAGATCTGTTTCGGTCTGTCTGGCGGCATCGATTCGACGCTCGTCGCGTGCATCGCAGCAGAAGCTCTCGGGCCCGACAATGTGCATGCAGTGCTCATGCCCAGCCGGTTCTCGTCGGATCATTCCGTAAGCGACTCCGAACAGTTAGCGATCAATCTCGGAATCGATTACCGCACGATCGCCATTGAGCCTGCCCACGCATCGCTGCTCGATATGTTGGCCCCGTCATTTGGTGACCTCGAGCCCAACGTGACCGAGGAGAATCTGCAGAGCCGCATTCGTGGTGTGTTGTTGATGGCACTCGCTAACAAGTTCGGCTGGCTGGTTTTGACCACGGGCAACAAGAGCGAGACATCAGTCGGTTACTCGACGCTGTATGGCGATACGGCTGGCGCATTCGCGTGCATCAAAGACGTCTGGAAGCTCACGGTGTACGAGTTGTGCCGGTGGTACAACGACCGTGCAGGCCGCGAGATGATTCCGATTCATATCATCACAAAACCGCCTTCGGCCGAACTGCGTCCTGATCAGCGCGATGATCAGAGTCTTCCGCCGTATGACATTCTCGACCCGATTCTGATCGAGCTCGTCGAAAACGATCGCACTGCTGGTGACCTGATCGCCGGCGGCGCCGATGCTGATGTTGTCGCCAGGCTTGCGCGACTCGTCGATATTGCGGAATTCAAGCGGCGGCAGAGCCCGCTTGGTCCGCGCGTTTCGAATCGCGCGTTTGGACGTGATCGCCGCATGCCCATTACGCAGGCATATCGAGGCCTCGACCGTTGAGCGACACCGGCGACTCAAACGATCGATGGTTTCCACTTGTCGAGCTCGCGGGGCGCATTGGCGGCTTGATCTGGGTCGAACAGCAGTTGTTTGAGTTGCTAGGCGCGTGGGCGACCGACGAGACCGATGTCGCGTCGAAGCTGTTGTTTGCAGAGACTGGCCGCCATCACGGTTGGCACGCTCAGCTGCTGACTGAGGCACTTCCGACTTCCCCAGAACTTTTAGATCGCAGCCTTATCTCCGCGCCCAGCGACGGGTGGGTGAGTGCTCCATCGCAGCTCCGCCGCTTGCAGGGAGCGGGCGTGCGCATTCGGGCTCTTGAACGGGTTCTCAATCCTTGGGTCGATCGCGAGATTGCAGCCCTGCAGGATCTTGCGGTGCCGTCGAGCGATCGCCCGTCAACTCGACTCTTGAACATCGTTGGGTTTGATCACCGGCGTGACCAGTCCGAGTGTGAGCGGGTCACCGAGAAGCGAAACAGCGATGTTGTCGACCTCGATATGCAACGGCTGCTGGCCTCAATCGACCTTGGCTAGATGAACATGGCTAGATGAGCATGGCTAGATGAACATGACTCGGTGAACATGGCGGTGAGCCACGACGGAATTGGTCAGGTCTCGGCCGGGGCCAAGATGGTGACCTGCGCCACCGGAGGCTGAGCGGGATCGGTGGTGTCCCAGATCGAGAATTGTCCGCCGCTGGCCTGGCCTATGCGAATCAACGAGCCGCCCTCGAGCTGTGCGAGAAAGCCGTTGGCGGTGGAAATCACGCGGGTGGCGCCTACGAGTGCGTCTGCTGCTCTCCAGACGGCCTTTTCGGAACCGTCTGGCCCAATCGACGATACGTCGCCATTCGCGAATGCGACCATGGTCGTCTCGCCGTCTGTAGCGGCAGATACAGCGGAGCGGTCGCGGATACCGCCGACCTCGCCCAGCGAAACAAGTTCCGTTGCTGCAGGTTCGGCAAATGACAGCCACTCAACCTTGCCATTTCGGGTTCGAATGAGCACCCCGGCGTCGCTCGACGTTACTTCAGCGACCAGGGCACCGTCAGGCGCTGCGGGCAATGGAACGATTCCTTCGCCGAGGTCGGTGCCGACAAGCATGAACGCTTCACCGGAGTCGACAACGAACGGCAAGAGCTCACCGGCCCCCGACATCTGTGTCACGCGTTTTCCGTCGCGTTCAGCCGGGTCCCAAAGAAGTGATGTGGTTATGCGTCCCTTTGCGTCAGGCAGCGACGCCAAGTGGAGTGCGCCGTTCGCGTCGAGAATGACGAACCGTTCGCCGAGTTCCACGAAGTCGACAGCTGATGGCCGGACATCGTCTGGCTGCCACAGACGTGAGCCGTTGGCTGGGTCATCGAAGTCAACCGTGAGAACTCGGCCGCGGCGGGTGACAACCGCAAGTCCCGGTCCATATGGAGCAACCGTTGCGGCTCTATCAGGACGGTCATAGACGAGCTCGCGTTCGCCTACCTGTACACGCGAGAACGGAACAAGGGCGACCTGCCCCGATTCGACTACCACGACCGCCCGCGCCGGATTACTTGCCGCCACGTCAGCAGTTGGTTCCGGTGCAGGTTCGGGAGTGCCAAGGAAGTCGGGGACGGGTTCGTTCTGGCTCGGCGTGGACTCGTCGGGGACGACATCTGTGGTCGTCTCGCTTGGGGCGGTGGCGACCGTCTCGGCTGGCTCGCGTGAGACGTCGGTCATCAATTTGTAGGCACCAAACAGGAAGAGAGCGAACGCCGCGGCAAGGCCGACGGCCATGACGGTTCCGAACCATGAGCGTGACGATGAAGTGCTTGCCGCCAAGGTCGCATCAGTGCTTCCGAAGATGTCGGGTCCGAGGCCGTCCGGGTGTTCGCGCAGTTCGACGTACGCATCGTCGTTTGGATCATCGTCGCGTGGATCATCGTCGTCGGCGTGGTCGATTGGTTCGGGGTCTGCCGAGTCTGTTTCGAGCCAACCACCCACAATTGGTGTGTCGAAAGGCGTGTGCGCCGCCGAGTCAACAGAATGGTCGTCGTCGAGCTGGCCGCTAAACGCAGCGGTCGCCATGATCTGGGTGCTGAACGGATCGTCGACATGGCCAGTGTCGTCGAGTACGACGATCGCTCGTTCGTCTTCATCGTCGTCGCCGGTTTCGTCGTCGCTGAGGTTTTCGTTGCGGGGGTCTTCGTCGGCAGGGTCTTCGTCGGCAGGGTCTTCGTCGGCAGGGTCTTCGTCGGCAGGGTCTTCGTCGGCAGGGTCTTCGTCGGCAGGGTCTTCGTCGACAACGTCCTCGTCGCGGGGGTCTTGGTCGAGTGCGTGTTCGTCATGGCCGGCGTCGCCATCATCACCATCACCGTCGGTCGTAGTTTCAGCGTCAGTGTCTTCGTCGTCGCCCTGATCGGTGTCTGCTGGCTCGACTGCATCGACAAGATCGCCAAACGGAGATGCG
>CALKPY010000075.1 GCA_937991435.1 uncultured Acidimicrobiales bacterium | reverse complement strand
TCGAACTGTTCTGCCCCCTGCAAGCAGCGACTGGACTTGATTGTCCAGCATGTGGGTTAACCCGCGGGACCCGGGCCTTGTTGGTGGGCGACGTCGGGGAGGCGTTTCGACAGAACCTTCTTCTGCCGCTCATCTGGGCGGTGGTTATCGTTTCACTAGTGCCGCTTCCAGCTCTTGTAGGTAGCGGACGTTCAGCGCCGCCGCGATGGTGGCTGAATGTTGCCGTTGCCGTGGCAGTCGGCTACGGAGTTATGAGAAATCTTAGTTTCTAAGAACACATTCTGACCAGCATGGTCAAGGCGTGTAGGCCGATTCGCGCACAGACGTTGACGCGCGAACGGCGCCTGCGAGCACAGGTATTCCCTGCGAAGCAGACGCCGTTCAGGCGAGCGGTGCTTGGTTGGTCAGCCCTTGGCTTGGGCCAACGCGTCGCTGTAGTTGGTTTCGAAGTCACCGGTGTCGGCGATTGACTCGACGCTGTCAAGACCACCGACGAGAACATCGGGACTGGTCAGGAATTCGTTGAGCTCGTCGTCGAGCAGGTCGAGCGATGCCTTGTTCGGCGTACCGTAATAGTTCCAGTTCGAGAGAGCAGCGCCCTGATCGCCGTCGAGCAGCCAGTTGATGAAGGTGTGTGCGGTGCATGGGTGCGGTGCGTCGAACGGGATCATCATGTTGTCAGCCCAGCGGGTGCCACCTTCTTCAGGAACGAAGAACACGTAGTCGCCGGGGTTGTCCTGCTCGAGGAACTGGGTGAACGCATCGCCGGAGTACACCTGAGCGATCACGCTTTCGCCGCTTGTCAACAGTTCGTCTGCTGAGTCGGTATTGAATGCCAGCAGGTTGTCGACGGTGCCAGCGATCAGATCGCGGGCTTGGTCAAGTTCACCCTGGTCAGTGGAGTTGAGCGAATAACCGAGTGCCTTGAGGGCTGCACCAATTGTTTCGCGAGGGTCGTTGAGCAGCGTGATCTTGCCCTTGTAGTCAGCGGCCTGTTCGCCGAAGACGAGGTCCCATGATCGTGGGAAGTCGGTGCCGACAACAGCGGTGTTGACCGCGAGACCGGTATAGCCCCACTGGTACGGAGCCGAGTAGGCCTGTTCAGGGTCGTAGCTCGGGTTGCGGAACTCGTCGCTGATGTTGATGAAGTTCGGCAGGGCGTCGAAGTTGAGTGGCTGAGCGAAGCCGCCTTCGATCATGATGCCGACCATGTAGTCAGACGGAACAACAACGTCGAAGCCGGAGTTGCCAGCGCTGACGATGGGCAGCATGGCTTCGTTTGATTCGTATGTCGTCATCGACGCTTCGACACCAAATTCGGTTGCGAACTCAGCCAATTGTTCTTCGTCGATGTATTCGGCCCAGTTGAACAGGGCTAGGTCGCCGTCGGTCTGGCCGACTTCGCACGTCGCTGCTTCGGCTGACTCGCTGTCTCCATCGTCAGATCCGCATGCGGAAACAAGCAGAGCGCAGATGGCGAAGATGGCAAGCCACCTTGAGTGAATGGGTTTCATGGATTTCTCCCCTCTGAAGGTGACGCACGAGCTGAACTGTTTCAGACCGTGTCGCCGCCGCGAATTCGTTGTGCAATAAGAGACAGTACGACGAGAATCGTCGACGCGACGAGCATGACGACCGAGACTGCGTTGATCAGCGGTGTCACGCCTTTGCGAATCAGACCAAAGACGTACACCGGCAGGGTCGTCCAACCAGGGCCGGTGACGAACTGGGTGATGACCACATCGTCGAGTGAAAGGGTCAGCGCAAGCAGCCCGCCGCCGAGAATGCCCGGCATGATCAGCGGCAGCGTGACATAGCGAAAGGCCTGCCAACGCGTGGCGTAGAGGTCCATCGCGGCTTCCTCAAGTCGATCGTTCATGCCGCCGAGTCGGGCCCGCACCACGACAGACACGAAACTGATACTGAAGGCGATGTGGCTCAGCGTGATGGTGGCGAAGCCCTTCGAAAAGCCGAACAGCTCGGCTGCTTCGGAGAAGAACAACAGCATCATCACGGCCATCGTCACGTCGGGAATGATGATTGGCAGGTACAGCAGCGCGTCGAAAACGGCTCGGCCGCGAAACTTGAAGCGTTCGAGAGCAAGGGCGCTAGCCGTACCCAGTACAACCGAGATCACGGTGGCCACCAAGCCGATCTGTACCGAGTTCCACAGCGCCTCGCGGGTGTTGTCGCTCTCGGCGAAATCGCGATACCAATCGAGTGTGAACCCACCCCAGACGCCGACGTTTCTGTTGTCGCTGAACGAGAAGACGATCAGTACGAGGATCGGGATGTAGAAGAAGATGTACACAAACGAGGCATTGGCTCGTAGGAGCCATTTGGTGGCGCCGCGCGGCTCGGTGATGTTTTCGCCAGCCATTAGAGAGTCTGACCTCCTTTGCGGAAGTACACGACTGTGGCGCCCAACATGATGATCATGAGCACCGAAGAGAGCGCGGCGCCGAATGGCCAGTTTCTGGCTTCGAGAAACTGGGTCACGATGTACCCACCGAGCAAGGTCGTCTTGGCGCCTCCGAGAATCACCGGCGTGACATAGGCACCGAGACTCGGAATGAACACCAGAATCGAACCGGCGACGATGCCCGGCATCGACAAGGGCAACAGCACCCGTCGGAACGACTGTGCTCCGGTTGCGTAGAGGTCGCGGCTTGCTTCGAGCAGGCGCCCGTCGATTCGCTCGATCGACGCATACAGCGGCAGGATCATGAACGGTAGGAATCCGTACACGAGCCCGAGAACTACTGCTGTCTGCGTGAACAAAAAGCGCGTCTCACCGAGTCCGACCGTCTCGGTGATGGTGCTGAGCGGCCCGTCGGTGCCCAAGATGACGTACCAGGCGTAGTTACGCACCAGAAAATTCGTCCAGAACGGAATCATCACCATGACCAGCATGAGGTTGCGGGTTCGTGTGCTTCGCGTGGCCATGAAGTAGGCGAATGGGTACGAGATCACGAGGCATATGACCGTGGTGATCACGGCCAGAACGACCGACCGCACGAGCACTGCTCGCACAAGGTCGCCGCCCAGTGCGCGATACGAATCGAGGTTCCACCCGGACAGGTCGGTTCCGCCGAACCGATTTCGTGTAGCGAACGAATAGACGAACACGATCGCCAACGGAATGGCGAAAAACACCGCCAGATAGACCCACGCGGGCAAAGCCAGCCACAGCCCTCGTCGTCGCTTCTGGCGCTCGTTGACGGCTTCGAGCTCGGGCGTCGCTACGGCCGCCGCGTCAGCAGAGTCGTCGCGAGTAGTCGTGTCGGTCATCAGTCAGCCACGACCTGCGCAGTTTCGCGAGCCCACCAGACCGATGCTGTTTCACCGGGCTTCAGGCGATCGACTTCGCTGACCGTCGGGGCTCGCACCTCAAGCTCGATCCAGTCGACAGCGATGCGATACACCAGGGCCACACCGAGATAATTGACCTCGGTCACTGTGCCCGTGAGGCTCGACGTTGCGTGCGTTGCCGGAATATCTTCTGGGCGTCCGATATGCATAGCTTCGGGTCGCAAACTCATCGCGACACTGGTGCCAGCCACATGACCAGTGGTCGCAGCGACCTTGCTTCCGTTGGCGAGAACAATCGTGTCGCGATCGGCGACCGTGCCATCGATCAGGTTTGTCTGACCAATGAAGTCGGCGACGAAGCGATTGCTTGGTCGTTCGTAGATCTCTTCGGCGCTGCCCACCTGTAAGAGACGACCCTCGTGCATGACTGCGATTCGGTCGCTCATCGTCAGCGCTTCTTCTTGGTCATGGGTGACAAAGACGAAAGACACGCCGAGTTCGCGCTGCAATGTCTTGAGCTCGTCTTGCATTTCTTGTCGCAGCTTGAGATCGAGGGCGCCGAGTGGCTCATCGAGCAACAGCACCTTGGGCTCATTGACCAGAGCGCGGGCCAACGCCACCCGCTGCTGTTGCCCGCCCGACAACTGGTCGGGTTTGCGTTTCTCCATGCCGCCAAGCTGGACGAGTTCAATCAAGGTGCTGGTGCGCGAGGCTGTTTCAGACTTACTCATGCCTTGCATGCGCAAACCGAAGCTCACATTTTCTCGCACCGACATGTGTGGGAACAACGCGTAGTTCTGGAACACCGTGTTGACGGGCCGGCGATTCGGTGGAAGCGTGCCCATCTCGTCGCCAAAGATCTGCAAACTTCCCTCAGTTGGAAACTCGAGCCCGGCGATCATTCGCAGCGTGGTGGTCTTGCCGCAACCCGATGGTCCGAGCATGGCAAAGAACTCGCCGTCTGCGATGGCCAGATCGATGTTGTCGACTGCGACGACGTCACCGAATCTTTTGGTAACACCGCTCAACTCAACAGCTGCAGTCACAGATGGTCCCCCCATATGCCAGTACTGATTTCTTTAGATAGTCGAATCGTTAGATTCTGCCGTATTCGGTCGGTACCGCGCCTGCCCGAACCGCCTGCAGGCAAATGAAGTCATGGGCGATCGTCGCCGCAGCGATCGCGGTGATCTCGCTCACGTCGTAGGGCGGTGCAACCTCGACGACATCCATACCGATGATGTTGAACTCGCCGAGGCCTCGAACTGCTTCGAGCGCTTGCGCTGTGCTGAGCCCGCCCGAAACAGGTGTTCCAGTTCCAGGAGCGAAAGCCGGGTCGAGACAGTCAATGTCGAATGTGAGATAGGCCGGATTGTCCGCGACGACCTCGCGGACGACGTCGAGCACTGCCGGTATGCCTTCGCGATGGACCCAAGGAGCACCAAGAATGGTGAAGCCGTGGGTGCTGCTGTTGTGGGTGCGAATACCGATTTGGACTGACGTGGCGGGGTCGATGATTCCTTCGTTGAGCGCTCGCAAGAACATGGAGCCGTGATCGAGTCTGCTTCCGTCGTCGTCCCACGTATCGCAGTGAGCGTCGAAGTGGATTAGCGACAGGGGTCCGAACTTCTTGGCGTGAGCTCGCAGCAGCGGATACGTGACGAAGTGATCGCCGCCCAAGCTCAGCATCATCGTGTCGGTCGCAAGGATCTCGTCGGCGTGTGCTTCGATACGTTCGACGGCCTGGTGTGGATAGCCGTAATCGATGTAGCAGTCGCCGTAGTCCGCGACCCGCACGGTGTCGAACGGGTCGAAGCCCCAGGGGTACGCGTCGAGTTCGGCGAGACCGACCGAGGCAGCGCGAATGGCCCTTGGCCCGAGTCGGGCTCCGGGACGGTTTGATGTGGCCATGTCGAAGGGAATACCGGTCACGGCAATGTCGGCCACGTCAAGGTCTCGGGTGTATTTGCGGCGTAGGAACGAAACGGCCCCGCCGTAGGTCATCTCAAGGTCGCGACCCTCGAGCTGATGCGTGCGAAAAGCCTGATCGCCTTGGATCTTGTCTGGTTGATTTGGGGTCATCAGGTGTTCTCCGGGTGATTGGGGTCACGCCAGATGATCAACGAGGCCCATGAATCGACGGCTGGGTCAGCCATGTAGTTCTCAAGGGCGCACGGCGCTTCGAAGCCGTTCTCGAGTTGAAAGGTGAGTGTGGGGTCGTAGAGGTCGCCGGCACGGACGGCGATGATGTACTCGTCGGCGGTCATTTCGTGCTTGTGATCGGCAAAGCCGGGGATCACTCCGCCGGCGATGATGCCTCGCAAGCCAAGTTCGCCGACGATTGCTTTGCGCATGTCGTAGAGCTCGCGGCCGATGCCGCGACGTCGGTATTCGGGGCGCACGACGATGTCGGTGCCGTAGTACCAGCCGCCGTCAGGGTCGTCGCCCGATTCAGTCGGCGCGTCGTCAAAAAAGGTCTTCACGTTGTGCTGCGGATTGTCAAAGTCAAAGTCAGTCCGCACGCCTAGACCAGCTGCCACAGGTAACTCTCTTGCATCGCCATCGAAGCCAACCACGCTGCCCTGGGGGAAGTCGCGGGCAAGGTGTTCGAGTTCTTCAGCGTTGTACAACTCGCTTGGGTCAGCCGTTGGAAACGACGCTAACTCAAGAGCTTCGAGCGCGGGTGCCATGGCCACGGTCATTCGCACATACTGAAGACCTGAGCGTGGACCGATCGCAACAACATCGTCAGGGGTGGCCTTGTCGACTGGTTCGGTCATGCGCTTGCGAACGATATGTGTTGGTACTCGTTCTCGGCTGGCAGGCCCCAACATGCCCAGAAGTCTCCAGTTGCCGGCCGCATCACAGCGGCGCCGCTCGATTCGATGTGGAACGGGTCTGTGGCGATCTGACAAATGGCGTCTGGTTCGCGGGTCAGTTCAAACAGGCGCTTTTCGTCGATCGGTCCCTCGGTGAGCAGACGGTTCGCCGTATCGAGGCGAGCGGTGGAACTCGCCATCATCTGAGGGTCTTTCTCTGCCTGAACCGCCGTGGTTTCTGGTGCAAGGGTGTGGTTGGTGTGGGCGATCGGCGTGTCATCGAGCGTGGTGACGATACGAGTCGACGGCATGGCTTCGACGTTGTGGCCGACTCCGTGCTTGTCGAAGATGAGGAAGTTGTGGGCGCCGGCCAACTGGGCATCAAGTAGTACCTGAAGTGCCTCATCAGCTGTCGTGGACTTGAGCATGCCCCGCACGACCGAGGTCCAGGCCACGCCGATTTGTCCGTCGAGACCGACGAGATTGTTGATGCCGACGCAAACTCCTTGGTCGTTCATGCCGATCTGGCCAACACAGCCTGTCGTGGTGAACACGATCGATGCCGGAGCGTCATCGGGGCGAAGACGCAGCAACAAGACGTAGTCGGTGGCGGTGTCGTGCATGTCCCATGTTTGACCGAAGTAGCCCGCGCCGGTTGCTCGCGAGTCAGGCACAATCACGGCAGTGCAGTCATCTTCGACGACGCTCAACGGCATGTCTCCGCCAACAACGGCCCGAACCGTGTCGACAAAGTCGGTGAAGCCGCCGACGACGACCGCTTCGGCGGCCGTGATCCCGGCGGCGTCGGCCATGGCCAGCATTTCTTCGTGTAATCCAGCGTCGAAGGCCTCGTGAGCGGGCAGCATCGACTCGGCGATTGCCAGCACCTCAGACTCGCCAATTGGCCCCCCGCTCCAAAGACCGCTTGCGACAAGGTCGACCCGTTCGCGGGTGTACTTGCGGATCTCCTCAGCGTGGGCTCGCCCGTGGGCATGACCGATGTTGGATGGGCTTCCCGCAGCGTCGAGGACCCTGATTGGTGGGCGCTTCATGAGAACTCCGTATGGCAGGCGAATCGATCGTAAGAGTACCGAAGTACGCGGGTGTGCGCCGTGTGGGGCAGCGGGCCGACGGGTCAGGCCATAGATTCAGGCAATGACCGCAGCTCCTTGTGTCGCTGGCGCTTCGACGACAGCACTTTGGCTTGATCGCCTCGACCCGTTCGATCGACGTGTACCGCTCGATGGTGATGTCGACGTTGATGTCGCCATTGTTGGCGGCGGGTTCAGCGGTCTATGGACGGCCTATTACCTGAGTCGGTTGGAACCGTCGCTGAAGGTGCTGGTGCTCGAGCGAGAGTTCTGCGGCTACGGGGCATCGGGACGCAACGGCGGCTGGATAGTGGGCGAGCTCGCTGGCTCGTTTGAAAAGTACGCGGCACGGTCGTCGCATGCCGAAGCGCTGCGCCAGGCGCGTGCCATCGCCGGTGCGGTTGACGAGGTTGGAACCATCGCGACCCGCGAAGGTATTGATTGCGGCTATGCAAAGGGTGGCACCATCTACGTTGCTCGCAACACGCCCCAGGCTGAACGTATGCGAGCCGACGTAGCGCACGAGCACTCGCTGGGCTTTACCGAAGACGAGATACGGCTACTTGGTGCTGACGAAGCGCGCGGTCATCTCAACGCCACCAACACGCAGTGCGGCATGTTCTTTGCCGCGTGCGCGTCGCATGACCCTGCCCAACTTGCTCGAGGGCTGGCAAAAGCGATCGAACGCGCAGGGTTCACGATTGTCGAAGACACCAAGGTCAAGCGTATTTCGCCAGGCGTGGTTGAGACTGACCGCGGAACGGTTCGGGCGTCAAAGGTGGTGCAAGCGACCGAGGCATATACCCGCGACTTGGCCGGCCAGCGGCGCGACCTGCTTCCGGTGTATTCGCTCATGATCGCCACCGAACCATTGCCCGATTCGGTCTTTGATGAGATTGGGCTCGCCCAACGCCAGACTTTTGCCGACACGCGATTCATGGTGATCTACGGCCAACGCACTGATGACAACCGACTCGCGTTCGGCGGTCGTGGCGTGCCGTACTTGTTCGGTTCCGCGATTCGCCAATCAGCGGAGCTGCATGAAGAATCGCACCAGCTGCTGAGCGAGACATTGGTCGAGATGCTTCCGGTCGTCGGTGATTGCGAGATCACGCACCGCTGGGGTGGAGTACTCGGCATCCCACGCGATTGGATTCCTGGCCTGCGTTTCGATCCGACTACCGGTGTTGGCGTGCTCGGTGGCTATGTCGGCGAGGGTGTCGCGGCTGCGAATCTGGCGGGCCGCACGATGGCCGACTTGGTGACGGGCCGCAACACAGACCGCACGTCGCTGCCATGGGTTGGGGTCAAGCCCCGACGATGGGAACCGGAACCGCTGCGGTGGCTGGGTGTGCGCTCAAGCCGACGGATCTTGGTCGGTGCCGATAACCGTGAATTTTCGCGTGACAAGGAAGCGAAACTGTCGTATCGCATCAGCCGCATACTGCGGGGCGCGTGAGGGCCGCGCAACTACCGACGTTTGGAGCGCGCAACCAACACAGCGTTTCCATCGGCTTCCCGTGCTTCGAGAATGTTCAGTGCCGCGAACGCGTCGGTGAGCGCCCCCGGTTTGGCGCGAAATCGCCCGGGGCCGAAGCCAACTTCACTGAGGCAGGCCATAGCCAAGGTGCCGCCAGGTTTGAGCCGTTCCATGATCGCCGTGTCGATGTCTGGATCGCGAAACATGTAGCAAACGACGAGATCAACGTGGTCGCCCTTGGGTAGGCCGTCATCGAGGTCGTGGACGTCGAATCGGCATCGGTCTGCGACGTGGCACTGTTTGGCGTGGTCGCGGGCCAGCGTGACGGCAACGGGTGAGACATCAACGCCCCAGACATGCAGTCCTCGGCTCGCGAGCCACACCGCCATGCGTCCACGCCCACACGCGATTTCCAGTGCTGTTCCAGCTGTTGGGAAGTAGTCGACAAGGTCGGAAAACAGCGGCGGTTGCACAGCTTCGGGAGGCGCCAGGCCAGCTTGTTCGTAGCGGCGATCCCAGTGTTGACGATCAGCCTCGCTCATCGCAGCGTCGAGTTGAGGTCGGCCAGCGCTGTTTGCGCAGCGTGCCAACCACACATGCCATGCACGCCCGCGCCCGGGGGCGTCGCTGCCGAGCAGATGTAGTGGCCCTCGAGTCCAAGGCCATAGGGATTCATGCGCCGCGATGGACGCCAGATGAGTTGTCCCACCGTGTTGGCCCCGGTGAGAATGTCACCGCCCACGTAGTTGGCGTTGTACCGCTCAAAGTCAGCTGGGGGCGTGACATGCATCGCGACGACGCGGTCGCGCGTGCCGGGGGCAAACCGTTCGAACTGGTCGAGCACCGCCGTAGTCGCGTTTCCGGTGTAGCCGTTTGGCACATGCGCGTAGCTCCACACAGGGTTGATGCCGTTCGCTGATCGAGTTGGGTCGGCCAGGTACTGTTGGCCAACGAGTACGAAAGGCCGAGCGGGCATTCGTCCGGCGCAAACTTCGCGTTCGGCGTGTGCGATTTCGGCAAAGGAACCGCCGAGATGCAAGGTGCCCGCTTGGTGGCCATCCGCGTGGGTCCAGGGAATATCACCCTCTATTGCCAGGTCGACCTTGTAGGCCGCGGGGCCGTGCTTCCAGCGAGTGAAGCTGTTGCGAACCTTTGGCGGAAGCCGATCGTTGAGCAACCTCGCAACCGCGCCGGGAGCGAGGTCGAACATGATGATGTCTGCATCGAGTTCGGCCGCGTCGGTGACCGGGTCGCTCGTGGTGACCTGACCCCCAAGCGACTCGAGCAGCGAAGCCATTGCTTTGCTGATCTGATGCGACCCGCCTACCGCTACCGGCCAGCCAACAGCATGACCGGCTGCGATGAGAAGCGCTGCAACCGATGAAGACAGCGGTTGGTTGAACGGACGAATCACGTGTGCTGCCATTCCAGCGAAGAGGGCGCGTGACGACTCGTTGCGAAGAAGCTTGGCGATGGCAGAGGCAGGTAAGGCCGCCCTCATGCCAAATTGGCCGAAGCGAACCGGTGATGTTGGCGTTCGCAGAACTGGCCCGAGCACATCGGCGACGAGGTCGTCAAATGAGCGTTCTATCGGGCCAAACAGACGAGCCCAGTTCGGGTCTTGGAGAGCGGCTGCAGTGGTGCCTGTTCCGCCAATCAGCGAAGCCCCCGATCCATCGTCGAGCGGGTGCGAGGCAGCAATTGTTGGGTGTGCCCAGCCCAACCCATGAGCAGCGAGCGGCAGGGAACTCAAATATGGCGAGGCGATCCCGAACGGATGAGCGGCAGCGCAGACATCGTGGATCAGACCGTTTCGGGTGAGATCGGCGGACCGTGTACCGCCGCCGATCTGGGCATGCGCCTCGCGCACGTGAACCTCAACACCTGCTTGTGCAAGCGTCAACGCCGCGGCGAGTCCATTGGGTCCCGCTCCGACAACGACAGCTGTGGTCATGGCTGCACTCTTCCATAGGTGTTGTGGGTGAAGAGGATCAGCTCGATGAGGTTACGAGCTTCTTAGCGGTTGAGTTAGTTGGCTTTTCGCTTTGAGAGAACCGCGATGTGAGGCGATCTATCTGATCGCCTACGGCACCGAGCGGTCGTTCGGCCCACGACTGCGGAAAGAAGGCGATGTAGCAGATGTACATGGCCCAGCTGAAAGCACCGATGTACAAGCCAAGGTCGAAGAAGAAATGCATGAACACGCCGGCGGCGATGGCGAACTTGCGGGTGCTCAGCTTCCAGAGAATGACTGGCAGCGCAATCTCGAGTCCAAGAGCTCCCCACGTCATCAAGTTCACGATGAGCAGATTTTCGGTCACGAACTCGGGCATCCAGAGTCGGTCCATGGTTTCGAGCTTGAGTGCCATGGCTCCAGCGGTGCCATCGCGCCATGGTTCACCTGGGAGCTTCTCGATCACGGTGTTGGCGTAGATGACTGTGAGCTGCAGTTGTGCCAGTCGAAGGGCCCAGGCTGGCACCGACGGCCAGTAGCGAACGCCGTCTTCGTCTTTCCGGCCAAACAGAGGAGCTTGAAGTGCCGAAAGTGGCAGCACGATGCACGCAACGGCGAACACGACGACATGAATACGGATCAGAACGTCACCGGCATTCCAGATGACATTGTTCTCGTTAATGATCGACATCACCGCCGCGGCTAGGTAGATGCCCGAAATTCTGACGAACTTGCCGGTCATGACGCCGATCGAGGCCACTATTGCAAGAATCCACAGGGGCCCGAACCATGCTTCGGCATCGATCCAACGGAAGAAACCCCAATTCGTCGACCCGTAATAGGGAAGAGGATCGACCGTGTTGTCACCAAAGAACCAGTTCAGGTCTGGCCACAACGAGACGAGCCAGTAGAACGTGACCCATCCGATGGCCACACGAAACAGAGCGAAAACTGCACCGGAAGCGGGACCAAAGAAGAAGTCATCGCAAGCCTTGAAGGCTCCCCGAATCTTTTCGAGGGTGAGACCAATGAGGCCGGTCGGTGGCAACAGGTCCGCGCCGTCAGCGAGATGATCCGAGCTGTCGGCAGAGAGCAAGTCGGCTGCGACAGTTGTTTTCGTCTTCGTCATTCGCCTTGTCCTTGCTGTACAGGAGCGTCGTCGGCGCCGTTGGGTGCAGGATTCTCTGCATCTATCGGCTCTCGAACCGATGGTGCGGGGTCTTCATCTACATCTATTGGTGCGGGTTCGTCAGGTAGCGGCACCCCTTCGCGTTCGTTCTCAGGATTGTTGGATTCGCCCGCCGGTTCGTTGACGACTTCGGTTTGTTGATACTGCGATCCCAACATTGCGCCGGTGTCTGAGGCAACGTCGTAGTCATAGAACACAAACTCGCCTGGTTCGCGTTCGAAACCCTCGCCCGGAAGTGGCGTCGTTGACCACCGCCTTACAAGTTGCACTCGGACCGCCTCTTTGTCTCCGGTCGTCATTTCTTCGGCAATGTTTCGTGCGTTGGGCTGCCACAACGCGTTGTGGCTGTCACGGCGAAGGCGAGTCGAGATCTTGCGCCAGCGTTCGTACCGAGGGCTTCCGAGCCAGAAGCTGCCAGTCTTGGGATCCCAATACTCGGAGCTTCCGTCGGCGAAGCTCACGACTGCATAGGTTTCGACTTCGAGCCGCAGTGGATTGGGGGCGAAGACACCCCAGCCCTGCAACATGCCAAGTGAGCGTGTTACGGGCTCGAGGACGGTGAGCTTGGTCTTTGTATGTGAAGGTGGCATGTTCTGCGACACGAGGATCAGGCAGAAGAGCACGGCAAACGCAGTTGCGAGAGTTTTTCGCAGACGTGCGGGTAGTTCGAACTTGGTCATAATGAGTCATTCGACCTGAGTCGTCGGGAGTTGAGACATATGGGTGAAGTTTCCCATGAGAAAACCTGTTTCGACGCGATTGTGGAGCAAATTCTCGATCTGAAATCGAGGTTGACTTCCTCGAAAATCTCTGACCTTTAACTAAAGGTTGAGATCAGCAATCGTGGCAGACTCGATGATTTTCAGCGAATTCGTCGCGACTTAGTTCCTCGGGGGTCGTCAATATCCAGGTAGTGCTTGTGTCGCCATGGCGACATAGTCGGAACGGCCCATCTCAGATGAGTATGAGTGCCTAAACGCCTCCGAATCTGTGTTTGCGTTCCGATAATTGACCTATACCCCCCAATTGCAGGAGCAATTACAAAGATATGACCACACGAACCCCCGCCACCGACACAGGACGTCTCGCACGTTTCTCGATTGTCGGTCTGTTCGCATCCCTCGTACTCACCGCCTTCTTCGTGCTGCCAAACATAAGCAGCTCCGAAGCGCAGGACCGCTCGATATCGCTGTCATCAGCGGTTGATGAGCCTGTAATCGTCGATGACAGCACAATGTTTGCCGACACCCTCACGGCCGAGACCACCAAGGTTGCTGACTCGACCACACTCGTGGCCGAGACCACCAAGGTTGCTGACTCGACCACACTCGTGGCCGAGACCACCAAGGTTGCTGACTCAACGACACTCGTTGTGTCTGAGACCACCAAGGTTGCTGACTCAACGACACTCGTGGCCGAGACCACCAAGGTTGCTGAGACTGGTGACACGCTGATCTCTGGTGAGACTCGTGTTCTTGAAACCACCACGCTGGTCGCTGAATCAGGTGACACGCTCGTTTCTGGTGAAACGAAGATCGCTGGTGAAACGTTGGTTGCTGGTGAGACGCTTGTTGCTGAGACTGGTGACACGTTGATCTCTGGTGAGACTCGTGTTGTTGAAACCACCACGCTTGTTGCTGGTGAGACGCTGGTTGCTGAGACTGGTGACACGCTCGTTTCTGGTGAAACGAAGATCGCTGGTGAAACGTTGGTTGCTGGTGAGACGTTGGTTGCTGAGACTGGTGACACGTTG
>CALKPY010000074.1 GCA_937991435.1 uncultured Acidimicrobiales bacterium | reverse complement strand
CGAGACCGACAAGGATCTCACAAACGCGCTTAGGATCTGACTGCACAGGGGCTCCTGGGACTTGCTGGCTTTAGACACCGCAAATCATGGGCGCCCCTGTCACGCGCCCGGTGGACCACCCCCGCTCATTTCCGAAGAGCCACTAATCGATACCAGCGGAACAGCCAGCGAGGCGACGTCTGGCAACCAAGCAGTTGTGTCGGGGCAACTGGTCGATGTGCCGACGGTGCGTCAGTTGCCATCAGGCGGCAACGTGGTCACGTTTGCCGTAACGGTGCGATCAAGCGACGCGGCCACCACATCGGTGCCAGTCGCGTGGTTCGACGCGCCGCAACGCGTTCACCGTTGGAACAAGGGCGCATCGGTGGTGGTCGCGGGTGCCGTGGTTCGCCGCTTCTACCGTGCCGGTGGCGTGACGGGATCACGTACCGAAATTGTGGCTCATGCCGGGTATTTGTGGAGCGCCAAGAAGTCGGTCGCACGCGAACTCAGACGGTCCGCTGTGGCGATCTTAGAACTTGCGTCGGCTGACACTCAGAGCTAGCGGCCGCCGGCAATATTGATCAACGAACCGGTCACGTAGCCCGAGTCAGGCCCCGCGAGCCACATAATCGATGCTGCTACCTCGTCAGCAGTACCACCGCGCCCCATCGGCACGTTCTCTTTCAAACGATCAACCCGATCGGGCATCCCGGCATCGGCGTGAATGTCGGTATCGATCAGACCCGGCCTGACTGCGTTGACGCGGATTCCGCGACGAGCAACTTCCTTGGCCAATCCAATGGTCAGCGTGTCGACGGCACCTTTGGTCGCGGCGTAGTCCACGAATTCGAACGGGCTTCCCAGGTACGACGCGGCCGAAGACACGTTCACGATGGTGCCGCCATGCCCGCCCCGGTCGGTGGACATGGCCTTTACGGCCTCGCGAGCGCACAAGAAGGCGCCGATTACATTCACATCGAATACGCGACGTAGCCGATCTTCGGTGAGCTGTTCGACCGTGCACATCGGTTCAAGAATTGCAGCGTTGTTGACCAGGCTCGTAATCGGCCCGAGAGCCGACGCCGTTTGGTCAAAGAGGCGCAGCACATCTTGTTCGCTGGCGACGTCTCCTTGTACCGTGATCGCCTGCGCGCCCGCTTGCCTGCACGCCTCAGCCACCCGCTCGGCGGCTGCCGCCTGTCGTCGATAGCCAATGGCTACGTGCCAGCCCGCCGAGGCAGCCCGGAGCGCTGTAGCAGCTCCGATTCCGCGACTCGCTCCAGTGATCAGCATCACGGTGGATGGCGTTGTGGCCGAGGTGCTAGGCGTCATTGTTCCAGTGTCGCGTAAGTGGCGAGTCGACTCATGTAGCGCCGAATAAAGATGGCCTTAGCTTCGTTGGTGTGGCATTAGTCACGTTGCGCGGGCTAACTTCGAATCGGGCCGGGTGCCAAGTCGGCCAGACGGTCATCCACGAGATCGAAGGGACCGATGTGACCGATACTGCTTCAGTCAGTTCCGGGGCGACCAGCCTCGACCACATCATCATCAGATTCGCCGGCGACTCCGGCGACGGCATGCAACTCACCGGCGACCGGTTCACCAGTGCCAGTGCGATGTTTGGCAACGATCTGGCGACGTTGCCGGACTTTCCCGCCGAGATACGAGCCCCGGCTGGCACGCTGGCGGGCGTTTCTGCGTTTCAAGTGCAGATCAGCGACCATGACATTACAACGCCAGGTGATGCCCCAAGCATTCTCGTCTGTATGAATCCGGCAGCGTTGGCCAGTGAGCTACACCGCCTCGAAGACGGCGGCACCATCATTGCCAACGAAGACACCTTTGACGAACGCAATCTCGCTAAAGCCGGGTACCTCGACGGTGTCAACCCGCTCGCTGACGGCTCGCTCGACAACTACACGTTGATCAAAGTACCGATGACCACGATAACCAAACGAGCGTGCGCTGACCTCGGGGTCAAGCCACGCGATGCTGACCGATCGAAGAACTTCTTTGCTCTGGGGCTCGTGTCGTGGATGTACAGCCGACCAGTCGACACCACCCTCGATTGGATCAAGGCCAAATTCGCAAAGAATGAACTTGTGGTGGCGGCCAACACTGCGGCCTTCAAGGCCGGCCATGCGTTTGGCGAGACCGCCGAGTTGTCGGGCCATCGAGCCGAGATCCGATCGGCGTCGCTCGAACCAGGTACGTATACGAACATCAATGGCAACACTGCGTTGTCGTGGGGGTTGGTGGCTGGTTCACAGCTATCCGGGATTCCGATGTTCCTGGGTTCGTATCCGATCACGCCCGCCTCTGACATCTTGCATGAGCTGTCGACGAAGAAGCATTTCGGCATTCGCACGCTGCAAGCCGAAGATGAAATTGCTGCGGTGTCCGCAGCTGTCGGTGCGTCGTTTGGCGGCCACATCGGCGTCACAACCACGAGTGGCCCGGGAGTTGCGCTCAAAGGCGAAGCAATAGGCCTTGCGCTGAGTCTTGAGCTGCCACTGGTTGTCATCGACATTCAGCGAGGTGGCCCGTCGACCGGATTGCCGACCAAGACCGAAGCTGCCGACCTGATGATGGCAATGTATGGCCGCCACGGCGAGTCGCCTATGCCGATCGTCGCTGCGTACAGCTCGGCTCAGTGCTTTGACGCAGCGATCGAGGCGGTGCGCATCGCGCTCAAGTACCGCACGCCGGTGATGCTGCTTTCTGACGGCTACTTGGCAAACGGAACCGAGCCTTGGAAACTCCCTGATGTTGCATCACTTCCAAGCATCGAGATCGAGTTTGCAACCGCTCCCAACGCGAAGAACGACGACGGCGAAGACGTCTTTTGGCCGTATCTGCGAGATCCGGTGACCTTGGCTCGACCTTGGGCAATTCCCGGTACGCCAGGCCTTGAACACCGCGTCGGCGGAATCGAGAAACAAGACGGCACCGGCAACATTTCCTATGACCCAGACAACCATGCGCACATGGTGCAGATCCGAGCCGACAAGGTGGCGGTGATCGCCGATGACATACCGCTGACGATGGTTGACGGCCCTGACGACGCAGACCTGCTCGTACTCGGCTGGGGGTCGACCTGGGGCGCCATCACGAGTGCAGTGCGTCGAGCTCGCGCCGCTGGACATTCTGTGACCCATGCGCATCTGACTCACCTGAACCCGTTCCCGAAAGACCTCGGAGACGTTCTGCGTCGCTATCCCAAGGTGATCGTGCCAGAAATGAATCTTGGCCAACTCACCAAATTGGTTCGAGCTGAGTTTCTTGTCGATGCCCAGCCCGTCGCCAAGGTCAAAGGCCAACCATTTACCGCCGCGGAAGTCTTCGACGTCATCGAGGGAGCATTGCAATGAGCGACATCACCGTCCCAGAGACCACCAAGGCCGACTGGACCAGCGATCAGGAGCCGCGATGGTGTCCAGGTTGCGGCGACTATTCAATCCTCACTGCGGTGCAGACGCTCATGCCCGAGTTGGGTGTGCGGCGCGAGAACACCGTTTTCATTTCTGGAATTGGCTGCGCGGCTCGATTCCCGTATTACATGGACACCTACGGCATGCATAGCATCCATGGCCGCGCTCCAGCAGTGTCGACGGGGCTAGCGGTCGCACGTCCAGATCTCGACGTCTGGGTGATTGGCGGCGATGGTGACATGTTGTCGATCGGTGGGAACCACCTAATCCACGCCCTACGACGAAACGTCAACATCAAGATTCTTCTCTTTAACAACCAAATTTACGGGCTCACCAAGGGTCAGTACTCGCCAACGAGTGAGCAGGGAAAGATCACCAAATCGACCCCGGTTGGCAGCTTGGACATGCCGTTTAATCCCATCAGCTTGGCGTTGGGCGCCGAAGCCACATTCGTTGCCCGCACCCATGACATGGACCGCAAACACATGCAGGAGATGTTCCGTCGGGCTCACGCCCACCAAGGAGCTGCCATCGTGGAGATCTATCAAAACTGCAATGTGTTCAATGACGGAGCGTTCCACAAGATCACCAAGCGGGACAATCGGGATGCGATGTTGATCAACCTAAGCCATGGCGAACCCATTCGATTCGGTATCGACAACGAGCGCGGGTTAGCAATGTCGACGTCTGGATCGATCGAGATCGTTGACGTTGACGACGTTGGCGAAGCAGGCTTACTCGTGCACGACGAAGCGGCACCTGATCCCGCTGTCGCTTTTGCGATTAGTCGTCTCGCGACCGCTCCGACCATGCCGACGCCGGTTGGCGTGTTCCGGTCGGTCGAACGGCCCGAGTACGCCGCCGAGGTCAACCGACAGGTCGCTGAGGTCACCGCGGCCAAGGGCGCCGGCAATCTTGAAGATCTTTTGCGTTCGCAACCAACGTGGGAAGTCAGTTAGCTACCGCGGTGCTGCTACGACGGGTTGGTGGCGTTTAACGCGACACGATGCGGCGGGGACGGGCGTAGGGTCCGTCTCCAATCCCGCCGGTTGCGTCCCAGCGATCATCGACGGTGCGGGGTGGGGCAATGACTCGCCGCTGTGCCTGCGGGGACTGCCGCACGAGCCAGGCGATTACGAATCCGAAGACAAAGCCGCCGACGTGAGCCATCCACGCGACGGCGCTGTCGGCACCGACGAAGAACTGGCTGACAAGCCAGAAACCAAGCCACCATTTGGCTTTGATATCCCAGATCCAGATGAACGCAAATGTCTTGATCGGGGCGTTAGGGAACCATGCCAGATAGGCGCCCATGACGCCGGCAACAGCTCCTGAGGCGCCCACGACTGGAATTGAACTCTGCCAGCCGACTGCAATGTGGGCCGCGGTCGCTACCACTCCTGAGACCAGATAGAACACCAGATATTTGCTCGGGCCCGCCCGATCTTCGATGTTGTTGCCGAAGATCCACAAGAACCACATGTTTCCGATCAGGTGCATGAAGTCGGCGTGCATGAACATAGAGAACAATGCGGCAAGCCGAACCGGCTTATCGGGAAACGCCTCGTCGCCGGTGGGGTCTGTGTCGCAAGCCTGATCTGTCTGCCCACGAAAGGTCTCTGTGATTTCGCGCTCGGTCAGGCTGTCGCCCGTGACGATCTCGCACGGAATAGCCGCCCATTCGATCACGAACCCGCTGTCGGTCTGCTGTGGGTCATTCATGCCCTGGGGCACCACGAAAACGAAAACGTTCAGCGCAATGAGAACGAACGTGACCCACGGTCGATGCAACAGCGGGTTCTCATCTTTGAGCGGGATCACGGCATCACGGTAGGACAAACCGATCGTCACGTCTCGTTTTGTGCGGCTGGCTAGATCCTGCCGTCTGCTGCGCCTGCCCCCGAGTAGCCTGCACCGGTGGGCCGCTATTTCGGAACGACGCCGATCTTCTATGTCAACGATGCTCCGCATGTGGGGCATGCGTACAACGCGCTAAGCGTTGACGCAGTCTGTCGCTGGCATCGGTTACTCGGCGACGAGGTGCGCTTCCTCACCGGAACCGACGAGCACGGGTTGAAGGTAATGCGGTCGGCACAAGAGGCCGGACGATCTCCGATCGAACACGCCGACCATAATTCGGGTCGATTTCGCGATGCATGGGCCGAGATGAATTTGGCCAATGACGACTTCATCCGCACCACCGAACCCCGACATCACGCAGCGGTGCAGGCCATGTTGCAGCGGGCGTACGACAACGGCCACATCTACCAAGCCACGTATTCGGGTTGGTATTGCGTGGGTTGCGAAGCGTATTACGCCGAAGACGATCTCATCGACGATCACGCCTGCCCGATTCATAAGCGCCCGGTCGAGCATATGGTCGAAGACAATTGGTTCTTTCGACTGTCGGCGTTCCAAAAGCAACTCGAAGACTGGTTCGCAGCAACTCCCGGCAACGTCACGCCAGACGGGTTCCGAAACGAAGCACTCGGTATCTTGCGCCAAGGTCTCGAAGACGTCTCGATCAGCAGGTCATCGATCGACTGGGGCATCTCAGTTCCCTGGGATCCGGACCATGTGTTCTACGTCTGGTACGACGCTCTTATCAATTACGCGACCGCCGTGGGCTACGGCACGGATCAGGAACAGTTCGATACGTGGTGGCCCTCGGTGCACCATTTCGTCGGCAAGGACATCTTGCGATTTCACACGATCTACTGGCCAGCGATGTTGATGGCCGCTGATGTCGAGCATCTGCCAACGGTGCACGTGCACGGATTTCTGCTGCTCGGCGGCGAGAAGATGTCGAAGACCGGCAACGTCACCAAAGTTGCCCCCAGCGACCTGATTGCAGATTTCGGCGTCGACGGATTCCGCCATGCAGTGTTGCGCGATCACCCATTTGGCCCGGATAGCGAGTTCAGCTACGAAGCACTGCTGAGTCGCTACAACGTCGACTTGGCAAACAACTACGGCAACTTGGTCAGTCGCGTTGCGACCGTCGTGGCCAAGAAATGCAACGGCATTGGCCCTGCACCTGATCCGGGCTCACCTCTCGCCGCGGTAGTTGCGACCGCCTTTGCCGAAACAGCAGCGGCGTGGGAACGCACGCAACCGTCGGTAGCGCTCGAAGCGACTTGGCGGATCATTCGCCAGACCAATGAGTATCTGCAAGAACGCGAGCCCTGGAAGATGGACGCGGGCCCTGATGTCGATGCGGTCATGGGCGACGCACTCGAAGCTTTGCGAATCGCCACGGTGCTCGCCTGGCCATCGATTCCGGAGACAGCAGAACTCGCGTGGAAGCGCATCGGCATGCCGGGAACCGTTGCCGAGCAGCGGCTTCCCGCCGCCGCCCAGTGGGGCCTGTATCCCGGTGGGGTCACGGTTGAGACCGGCGATCCACTCTTTCCCCGCCTCAAACTGACCTGAGGCCGCGATTGTGACAGCGCACCCAAACCACAGCGTGTCGCCATCGTTGCGATGGGTCGATAATCACTGTCATTTCGGTGACGACCTTGACGCGTCTTTGGCGGCGGCAGCATCGGCCGGTGTCGAGCGCATGATCGATGTGGGCTGCGACGTCGCCACCTCGACGGCATGTATCGAGCGGGCACGAACCTACGACCAGATCAGCGCCACAGCAGGAATTCACCCGCACGAAGCCCAGCACGGTATAGCTGGCCTCCGGGAGCTCATTGAAACGCAGCAGGTCGTTGCAGTGGGGGAGTGCGGCCTTGACTTTCACTACGACCACTCACCGCGTAAGGCGCAAGCCGACGTCTTTGCAGCTCAGATCGGCCTGGCCCACGAATTCAAGCTTCCTCTCGTTATCCACACCCGAGAAGCGTGGACCGAGACGTTTGACATTCTTGACCGCGAGGGAACCCCAGATCGCACGATCTTTCACTGCTTCACCGGCGGACCTGACGAGGCCTCACAGTGCCTTGAGCGAGATGGGTTTTTGTCATTCAGCGGAATCGTGACGTTCAAATCGGCCACCGACGTTCAACAAGCAGTCAAGCTGTGCCGAGCCGATCGTCTATTGATCGAGACTGACTCGCCATACCTCGCACCAGTGCCGCATCGTGGCCGACCAAACCAACCGGCGCTCGTGCCGGTTGTAGGGTCGGCGGTCGCCAAGTTGCGTTCTATGCCGGTCTCAGATGTTGCCATGCTCACGTGGAACAACGCCGAACAGGCCTACCCGAGACTCAACCCGTCGATGCCGGGCTGAGTCGGTCACGAGCCTCAAAACACCGCTGCGTGCCGCAACTATGGTGGGGTAAATCCGTTGAATTCTTGCGGCCGGTGACCAATGACCGCCTGCGGTTGCACGGCGCGCCCTGACCGACGCAAGTGTTGCGGTTATATTACGGAGCTTCGGTCTTCGCGGCCGCTATCTGCTAATCGCAACGAACCCGTCGGGCGGAGGTGAACATGTCGCACACACAAAACCCTTCAAAAGCAAACCAAGTGGGCATGGCAGTCTCTTTGATCATTGGCCTCGTTCTGGTTGCCGTTGTATTTTTCAATCGCTTTGTTTCGCCTGAGCCGGTTGCTCAAGTCGCCGTAGCAGCGCCTCCTATCGCCACAACTGCACCGATATCCGCCCCGGCGTCTGCTCCCACGTCGATCGTTGAGCCGACAACGTTGCCGTCGCCCACGGCACGACCTACGGCGTTACCGACGCGGCTTCCTGCAGTGCCGGTACTCGAGGCGGTCGAGGCACCATTGGTCGCCGCCGACCCAGCTTTGCCAGCGAACGACTCAGCTCCCGCCAACCCGGAACCCGAGCTCGCTGCGACCCCAGCTCCCGCCCAGATCATCGTCGCCGACACAGGCGGATCAACTGAACGAGACGGCGCACCGACGCCGACTGCTACAACCGCGGAAATCGACGACGGCCAGAGCGAATCCCTCGACAACCGCATCGACGGACAGCCGCAAGACGCCTCGGCGGACCTTGACACGCCCACGCCCACGGCCACTGTCGTCTTCGACGAGGTGTCGCCCACCGCAACGGTTGCAGCCGAGCCATCGCCAACGTTCGAGCCCATCGCGACCGAGATCCCCGTCGCAGCACCCACAGCCGGACAACCACCAGCGCCTACTGCCACCCCAACGCCCGAACCGGTCAGCGACACAGGTTCAACCCAAACGGTTGCCGAAGGTTGGTTCTATGTCGACAGCGTTGAAGGGCTTTTCCTGAGATCTGCCCCCGGGGGAGCTGTCGACTCGGCGCTTGACCACCGCACCGCGGTGTACGCAAATGGTCGGGTCGTTCGAAGCGATGATCGATTGTGGATGGAACTGCTCTTGCCCGCGAACGGTTGGGTTGCTCTCGAATACCTCGTCGTGGACCAACCGGCTGCGATCCCTACGCCAACCGTCGATGCCAACGCTCAACCGCCATCTGCAGAGGATTGGCAAGCGCTGCGCATGTGCGAATCAGGGAATCGATACGACGTAGTGGATCCAAGCGGTCTCTACCACGGCGCGTATCAATTCTTGCCGAGCACATGGGACGGCCTGGCGCGTCGGTTCGCCCCGAACCTTGAGGGCGTACTTCCTTCAACCGCCGCACCGGCAGAACAGGACTTCCTCGCGATGCAGCTGTTCATCCTCGAAGGCGCTCGACCTTGGCCCGAATGCGGCCGCCACCTGCTCTGAGCCACGGAGCCCGGGCCACAGCTGACTTGCTAACACAGTTCGGCCTGCATCCTGACAAGTCGCTCGGACAGCACTTTTTAGTTGATCCAAATCAGGTTGAGCGCATCGTGCGATTGTCAGGCGTCACGAACGGCGATCACGTGGTCGAAGTCGGGCCAGGACTCGGAGCGCTCACCGCAGGGCTTGTTGAAGCCGGTACAACCGTCGTCGCTGTCGAGATCGACGCTGGTCTCGTAACTGCGCTAGAGGCACAGTTCTCGAAGCAGGATGTACGAGTAGTGCACGCCGACGCTCTCACCGCCGATTGGAATTCGATCGCTCCGGACGCACACCGATGGGCGATGGTTGCCAATCTGCCCTACAACGTTGCAACGCCACTCGTGCTCGACGTGCTTGATGGGGTGCCTCAAATCGACCATCTGCTCGTCATGGTTCAACACGAGGTGGCCGAACGGCTCGCAGCGGCCGCAGGGTCGCCGAACTATGGGCTCCCTTCGGTCAAAGTTGCCTATTGGGGTAGCGCAGAACTTGTGGCGCGTGTGCCTCGGTCGGTGTTTTTGCCGCAGCCGCGTGTCGAGTCGGCGCTGGTGAGTATTCGACGAGATCCCAACTTCGCACGCACAGAACCGATTGACGAGGTGTACCTGCTCGCTCGAACAGCGTTCGCCCAACGTCGCAAGATGGTACGCCGGTCGCTGCGGTCGCTGGTTGACCATGACATGTTGGACCGTGCTGGAATTTCGCCTGACGAACGTCCCGAACGAATCGATGTTGACGCGTGGTGTCGGCTGGCGGCCGAACGCCGGGCAGCGCGAGACGTCTAGCCTCGACGCTGTGCTCCCTCAACGTGGTGTTCTGCAGGCGCCGGCGAAGCTGACCCTCAGCCTTCGCATCGTCGGCGTGCGTCAAGACGGTTACCACCTCATCGATGCTGAAATGGTGTCGGTGAACCTTGCCGACGAACTGCACCTGAGTCCCGGGGTGGGTGTGATCTATGAAGGACTCTGGGACGGCGAAGGCCATGACGATGATCTCGTCACGAGAGCGTTGGCCGTCGTTGGTGAGCAGCGTCGCGTTCGCGTCATCAAAAGAATCCCGACAGGCGCCGGGCTCGGCGGCGGATCAAGCGACGCAGCGGCGATCCTTCGCTCGTCCGGGTGCACCGATCCCGAATTCGCCGCAGCACTCGGGGCAGATGTCGGCTTCTGTCTGGCCGGTGGGCGCGCCCAGGTCACCGGGATCGGCGATTGCGTGCAGGCATTGCCATTTCGCCCGCAGGTGTTCACGCTTCTCACGCCGCCGATCCATTGTTCGACTCCGCTCGTGTACTCCGCGTGGGATGCCATGGGAAAGCCGCACGGCGCAAATGGAAACGACTTGGAACCGGCGGCACTGCAGGTCGCACCTGGCCTCGCTGCAGCCTGTGAGCGCCTACGCGATGTGACCGGATGTCAACCCCGCCTGGCCGGAAGCGGATCGACCTGGTTCGTCGAAGGCGCGTTTGAGGGACCCGGCCTGCAAGTGGTGCGGACAATACCTGCGATCTGAAGCGACAAGCGCATGCGTCGCTATTGGTCGACCGACACGTAAGCCGCGAAGAAACCCGAACGGCTTGGCGCTTAAAAGCTGTCTGTGGCATGCGGAGCTCGTAGTGCAGCAAAGAGCTGCCCGAGCGCCGAAGCGTTACTTACCGCGCTGCCGCTGTGCTCGCGTGCGCTTGAGCATCTTGCGGTGCTTCTTCTTGCGCATGCGCTTGCGGCGCTTCTTAACGAGTGATCCCATAGCGAGCGACACCGTACCGCGCTGTCAGAGGCGCCCGACACTTTCGAACGTGATTGTCGAGATACTCGGGCTAACGTGGGGGGCTGATGGCCAGTAGTTCAGTTGGGAGAACGCCTGATTTTGGTTCAGGAGGTCGCAGGTTCGATCCCTGCCTGGCCAGCTCATCACCTCATTACCCACAAACGGCAACGTGATCCGCAGCTCTAGTGCCGCTGCTGCGCCGTCGTCGGTGCGGCGACAATTCCACGCCAAGCAGTGAGCATCGCACTATCAACAATCATCCTTGCCGCTGGCAAAGGATCTCGTATGAACAGCGAGCTTCCGAAACCTCTCCACGAAGTTTGCGGACGTTCGATGTTGCATTGGGTAGTCGAGGCCACCCGCTCGGTCGCAACGGCTCAAACTGTGCTCGTGGTGGGACACGGGCAGCAGTTGGTTCGCGACCATGTGAACGATCGATGTCGCGATCGCACGTTCCTCTTTGCCGAACAGAAGTTGCAGCGCGGTACCGGCGACGCCACACAGGTCGGTCTCGCCGAGCTGGATCTACACGACGGCGGCTACGGCGATGACGACAATGTGCTCGTGCTACCAGGTGACACACCGCTGATTACTTCAGACACGATCGCCCGACTGGTCGCGGCGCACGGCGCGAGCGGCGCAGCGGTGACCATGGTGACGGTCGAGCTCGATGATCCGAGGGGTTATGGAAGGGTGGTCCGCAACGCCACCGGCGATGTTGCGAAAATAGTTGAGGAACGCGATGCAAGCGACGAACAACGCCAAATCGTCGAGGTGAATGCTGGTGTGTATTGCATGCGCCGATCTCTTCTCGCGCCAGCGTTACGTCTGATTGACACCAACAACGCATCTGGCGAGTTGTATCTGACCGATGTCGTGGGCGTACTCGCCGACGCTGGCCATGTGGTCAAGCCATTCGAAGCCTCAGCTGCGGAGATGGCAGGAGTCAACGACCTTGGCCAACTCGCCGCGGCGTCTGAGATATTGCAACGGCGAATCATCGACGTACATCAGCGTGCAGGAGTGAAGATCGAATTGCCGACGTCCCAAGTGATCGAGGCAGAAGTCCTCCTTGATCCTTCGAGCGAAATACTCTCAGGATGCGTGTTGCGCGGAACGACCACAGTCGGTTCGGGCGCTCGCGTGGGCCCTGGCGCCCACCTGGCGAATGCTGTCGTGGGCGACGATGCGACAATCGTTGCGTCGACTGTGTCGAATACCGAGGTTGCGCCGGGCGAATCGGTTGGCCCCTACGCGCACCTGCACGGCTGAATTACCTCATTGAGCAAAGACCGGGACCGGGCGTTCGTACCCGATAGGTTCGCGGACGTCGAACGGCGCGGTCCGCGCGCTGGCCGGGAGGGCCTGTGGAATTATCCGCCAAAAAGCGACTACATCTGATCTCTGGGCGATCGCATCTGGCGCTCGCCGAAGAAGTGGCGCGGTTACTTGACGTCAAGCTGATCGATGCGAACCTCGCTGAGTTTGCAAATGGGGAGATCTCCTGCAAGTTCGCGGAATCGGTCCGCGGCGGCGACGTCTTCATATTCCAATCGCACACCGCGAGCGGCGACATGTCGATCAACGACTCGATCATCGAGCATCTGATTATGGTCGATGCCGCCCACCGGGCTTCTGCGAAACGAACAACGGCTGTCGCTCCGTGTTTTGGCTATGCACGCCAAGATCGCAAAGCGTCAGGCCGAGAGCCGATCACCGCAAAACTCATGGCCGATCAGTTCCGGGTCGCCGGAGCCTCTCGCCTTGTCAGTGTCGATCTGCACTCAAATCAGATTCAAGGTTTCTTCGACGGTCCTTGGGACCATCTGGTCGCGATGCCGGTGCTCTGCGAGGCCCTCGGCGAGCTTGCCGACGACCTCGTCGTGGTGTCGCCTGACGCCGGGCGAGTCAAGGTCGCCGAGCGATATGCCCAACGACTCGACGCCGATCTGGCTATCGTGCACAAGCGCCGGCTTCCGAACCAAAAGAATGCAGTCGAAGCGAAAGACGTTGTCGGCGAGGTTGCGGGGCGCACCTGTGTGCTGATCGATGACATGATCGACACCGGTGGCACGATCGTCGCCGCAGCGGACTTGTTACAGGAAAAGGGCGCGAAGACCGTGCTGGCTGCGACCACTCACGGGCTGTTCAGCGGTCCGGCGCTCGAGCGCATCGAGAACTCGGCGCTCGAAAAGGTCGTCGTGACGAACACGCTTCCGATCGAGGACTTGCACCCAAAGATCGAGGTAGTGAGTATCGCTCCGTTGATTGCCGCTGCGATCCGAGCCGTTTTTGAGGACTCATCGGTGAGTCAGATCTTCGGCGGAGTCAACTTCAACTGATTGCCTTTCGAGTAAGCCGAGTAAGAAGTCCTCACAAACCCGGGGGTCGGGCGTTCTCACGCTGGTATTCGCCCGTTAGGCTATTGCCTTCTGTCTCGGCGTTCGAACTGAAAAACGTTCGGGCGCGATCTGGTGCCTGCGAGGTCTCCTAAATGGCTGCTCAAGTTGCTCTCAAAGCTGAATCTGGACGCGAACTCGGTTCGAGTTCTTCGCGTCGTTTACGCCGCGAAGGGCGTATTCCCGCTGTGGTCTACGGACTCGAATCGGAGCCGCTGCCCGTTTCGGTGGAGTACTCCGAAGCCCGTTCGGCGCTCAGCACTGACGCGGGACTCAACGCGCTTCTGCAGCTCGACATCGACGGTTCAACGCAGATCTGCCTTGTGAAGGATCTGCAGCGCCACGTTGTCCGCGACGAGGTAATCCACATCGACTTTGTGCGCATCGACCCCGATGCCGATGTTGAGATCGAAGTACCAATCGTGCTCGTCGGCGAGGCCCGCGACGTGGCAAATGTCAGCGGTATGGTCGATCAGGCCTTGTTCTCGGTGCTGATCGCCACCAAGCCGACAGCGATTCCGAACGAGATCGAAGTCGACATCTCAGAGATGCAGGTAGGCGACAGCATTCGTGTCGAAGACCTCATTTTGCCTGAAGGTGCTCGGCCAGCGATGGAACTGCAGGCGACTATCGCCAACGCACTCGTAACCCGTTCTACGCTCGAAGCGATGCGTGCCGACGAAGAAGAAGCGGCCGCAGCCGAAGATGGCGACGCAGCACCTGCTGCTGCAGCCGAAGGCGGCGACTCCGCTGGCGGCGACGACTGACCCAGTTGGTTCTGCGCCGCAAAAAGACGGAGCCCCGCCGGGGAACCCCCGCCCACCTTTTGGTTGTCGGACTCGGGAACCCCGGCGCGCAATATCAAGGGACACGTCACAACATCGGCGTCGAGGTCATTGTTGAGCTTTGCAACCGCTATGGCGGCTCGTTGCGACCAGGGCGCGAGGCTGCGCTCAGCGATGAGCTGAGAGTGGGCGACAAGCGCGTTGCGGTCGCATTCCCCCAGACCTTTATGAATCGTTCTGGCGAGTCGGTGCGTCAACTCGTGCGACGCCACGGTATTGAGCAGCTCAGAACGCTTGTCGTTGTTCACGATGAGCTAGACCTCGAACCCGGTCGTATGAAGGTCAAGTTCGGCGGGGGCCTTGCGGGCCACAACGGGCTCCGTTCGATACGTGACCACCTGCATGACACTGATTTCGTGCGGATTCGCGTCGGGGTAGGCCGCCCGCCGTCTCGCCAAAGGGGAGCCGACTGGGTGCTGAAGCGCCCGCAACCCGAAGATCGAGAACTACTCGATGAGGTCGTGATCGAGGCGGCAGATGCGGCCGAAGCGCTGGTCGACACTTCGCTCGACGATGTGATGAATCGCTTCAATCGGAACGTCTAACTGTGTCGTTGCGTCCGCTTCTCGATCTCGTTGCCACGGAACCGGCCGTGCTGTCCCAACTCGGCAGCCGGCAGGGTCAACTCGCTGTTCCCGAGGCAGCTCAACCAATGGTGATCGCAGCCATCGCAGCCGCAGGCGAACGTCGGCCGGTGGTCGTTATCACGCCGACGACGACCGCAGCTGACCGACTTGCCGGCGACCTCAAGACATGGCTAGGCGAAACCGAAGCCGAGGTTTTCCCGGCATGGGAAACACTGCCGTTTGAACGGGTGAGCCCTGGCGTCGAGACCATGGGGCGGCGTCTTCGATTGCTTTGGCAATTGCGGAACAAGCTGGCTCCCCAGGTGGTGGTGATTCCGATTCGGGCGCTCTTGCAGCGTTTGTCTCCGAGCCACCAGAGTGTCGAACCGCTGGTGGTCAAGCCGGGAAGCGAGATCGACGCGCAGGTGTTACTTGCCGACCTCGTCGCCATGGGGTACCGGCGCGACGGACAGGTCGAACACCGTGGTGATGTGGCGGTTCGCGGTTCGATCGTTGACATTTTCCCTTCAACGGCTCACACGCCTGTTCGGGTTGACCTGTGGGGTGACGAAGTAGACCGACTCACAGAATTCTCCGTAGGTGATCAGCGCTCGATCGGCGACATTTCCCAAGTAGAGATCTTTCCGTGTCGCGAGGTGATTCCCGACGAAACGATGAGAGTGCACGCCGAGCGTCTCATCGCGGAAGCGCCTTGGGGGCGCGAGCAATGGCAGCGGTATTGCGACGGCGACTTCTTTGACGGCATGGAGTCTTGGCTTCCGTGGTTTGACAATGCTTCACAAGTTGTCGGTGATCTGCTCGGCGATGATGCCCACGTGCTCATGCTCGAACCAACGCGGCTCGCAAACCGCGCCAACGATCTGCTAGGCGAAGAAGCCGATCTTGCCGAAACGTTGGCGTCGACCTGGGGGGCCACCGAGGTTGGCGAAGACGGCCTGTCGAGGCTGCATGTGGAGTTCGACCGCGCCTTGGCGCAATGCAGCGCCCCGATCTGGTCGATCACCCCGAGCTCGACGGGGCCGCATGTCGCTGCGGTTGAATCGAGCGGTTGGGATCGTCCCATAGGTGAGGGCCGCGGCCCAATCCCGCAGCTTGGCCGTTTGCTGGCTGATGGCTACCGGGTGGTAGTCGCTGCGGATCAGGTCGCCACAGCGACGCGGCTGCACGGGCTTCTCGGCGAGCATGGGCTCGACCTCTCGCTTGATGTCGGCGCAGAATTCGCGGACCGGCGAGATGCCCACGTGGTGGTCGCTCCGCTGGTGCAAGGTTGTGTGCTTCCGTCGTTGAAGCTTGCGATTCTGTCTGAACCGGAGCTCACCGGCCGGCGTCGCTCGCATCGGCGTCAGAAACGACGGGCGCAGAGATCGGCGGACCTCGACGATCTCAAGCCGGGCAGCTATGTGGTGCACCGACAACACGGCATAGCCCGCTATACGGGCATGGAGACTCGGGCGATAGGGGGAGTCCAACGCGATTATCTCGTGCTCGAATACCGAGGCACTGACCGCCTGTTTCTGCCGTCTGACCAGATCGATGCCATACGCCACTACACCGGCGGCGACTCGCCGAAGCTGTCGAAAATGGGCGGCGCCGAATGGCAAAAAGCCAAGACCAAGGTCAAGGCGGCCGTAGCAGAAGTCGCACAGGAACTTGTCCTGCTTTACCAACAGCGAGTGACGACCGAGGGTCGGGCATTTGGCCCTGACACGCCCTGGCAACGCGAACTCGAAGATTCGTTTCCGTTTCAGGAGACTCCCGATCAACTGACTGCAATCGACGAAGTCAAGCGTGACATGGAGCAATTGGTGCCCATGGACCGCCTGATCTGCGGCGATGTCGGATTTGGCAAGACCGAGATTGCATTGCGAGCGGCCTTCAAGGCAATCCAGGACGGTTGTCAAGTGGCGGTTCTGGTGCCGACGACCTTGCTCGCCCAGCAGCATCACCAGACGTTCTCTGAACGGTTCGCTGGGTACCCGATTCGCGTCGAAGTTCTTAGCCGCTTCCTGACCGCAAAACAGGCACGAACTGTTACCGACGAACTCGCGGCCGGAAAAGTAGATCTTGTGATCGGCACCCACCGATTGCTTTCTCGCGACATCTCCATTCCAAAGCTCGGCCTTTTGGTGATTGATGAGGAACAGCGCTTTGGCGTCAAGCACAAAGAATCGATCAAGCAGATGAAAGCTGCGGTCGATGTGCTCACACTGTCGGCAACGCCGATCCCGCGCACCCTTGAAATGAGTCTCACTGGTATTCGAGACTTGACGCTGCTGCACACGCCGCCTGCGGAGCGTCAACCAATTCTTACCTACGTCGGCGAATACGACGAACGAGCGGCAGCCGAAGCGATTCGACGAGAACTCCTGCGGGAAGGCCAGGTGTTCTTCGTGCACAATCGGGTGCAAGACATCGAGCTTGTCGCCGACGAACTTCGCGCCCTCGTTCCCGAGGCGAGGGTGGCAGTGGCTCACGGTCAGATGGACGAAGGCTCGCTCGAGCAGGTCGTGTATGACTTCTGGGAAGGCGAGTTCGATGTGCTTGTCTGCACCACGATCATCGAATCAGGCATTGATATGCCAAGTGTCAACACCCTGGTTGTTGACCGCGCCGACCTTCTTGGGCTTGGCCAAATGCATCAGTTACGAGGGCGCGTCGGGCGCAGCGGCCAGCGTGCCTATGCCTATTTGTTTCACCCACCTGACAAGGTGCTCAGCGAAACTGCCTATGAACGGCTCAAGACCGTCGGTGAAGCCACCGAATTGGGGTCTGGATTTCGCATTGCGATGCGCGACCTTGAAATCAGGGGTGCGGGCAACCTCGTGGGCACCGGTCAGTCCGGCCACATTGCAGCAGTCGGCTATGACCTGTACTGCCAGCTCGTCACCGAGGCCGTGGCCGGCCTCAAGGGCGAGACGGTCGATGCTGCGCCTGAAGTCAAGATCGAGTTGCCGGTCGCCGCGAACCTTGCCGATGAGTACGTGCCAGATGAATCGATGCGGCTGATGGCCTATCGACGACTCACGAGTGTGTCGACCATCGCGGAGGTTGCCGATGTACGCGCCGAATGGCTCGATCGCTTCGGCCCGCTTCCCGACGCCGCCGAGATGCTGTTGTCCGTTGCGACGTTGCGGGTGTACGCGATCGAGGCGGGCATTACTGAAATCATTGGCGTGAAGGGACCGGGCTTTGGGGGACCCAAAGCAATAGTGCGATTGCGGCCCATCAAGATGGTGGCAAGCAAGGAAATCCGCTTGCGTCGGATGTATCCCAAGAGCACCTATGACCCGGAGATCGGCTTGCTTCAACTCGCTGTCTCGTCGTTGCCCGATGCGGTCAATGAGACGCTTGCTGCGATGATCGACCTGGAACTTATTCCGGAAGAGGCCGCAGACGAACCTGTGGCCAGAGCGGCAACGAGCCGTACCGTCTGATGGGCGGACCGCGCTCGCGCCCGCTGATCGACGTCGTCGGGTTGGGCCCCGCCGGGCCCGACCTCATCACCCGTGCGACGGCTGACCTGCTGCTGGCTCCCAACGTGCGCCTGCGCACCGGTCGCCACCCCGCTGCTGCGGGGCTTACCGCTGACACTTTTGATCACCTCTACGAGACCCACGACACCTTCGACGCCGTGTACGAGGCGATAGTCGACGATTTGGTCGCAGCTGCAACCCGACTAGGTCACGTCGTCTATGCCGTTCCGGGTTCGCCGAGGGTTGCGGAACACACGGTCGAGCTATTGATCGACCGCGGTGCGGCCGAGAGCGTTGACGTTCAGGTTCACGCTGCGCTCTCATTCCTTGATCTGACGTGGATTCGCCTCGGCGTCGACCCGCTCACGGCGACACCAAGAATCGTCGACGGGCATCGTTTCTCGATCGACGCGGCGGGGGAGCGAGGTCCGCTTTTGGTCGCGCAATGTCATGACCAGACGGTTTTGAGCGAAATCAAGTTGAGCGTCGATGAGCCCGGCGATGCAGTGGTGACCGTATTGCAACGGCTCGGAGCCGCAGACGAGCGCATCTTCGACATCGAGTGGCACGATTTGGACCGGTCGGTCGATGCCGACCACCTGACGTCGCTGTGGATCCCGAAGTTGGCGGAGCCGGTCGCATCAGAGTTCGCACGGTTCGATGGGCTGGTTCGGCGGCTGCGGGCTCAGTGCCCATGGGATGGTGAGCAGACTCATGCCTCGCTGCGTCGATACCTGCTTGAAGAGTCTTATGAGACGATCGAAGCGCTCGACACGCTCGATGCGGCCATCTCCGACGCTGACAACGATGAGTACGATGCGCACCGAGACGACCAGCTTGATCAGGCCTACGCCGACCTCGAAGAGGAGCTTGGCGACGTGCTGTATCAGATCTTCTTCCATGCGATCTTGGCCACGGAGCAAGGGCGCTTCACCGTGGCCGATGTGGCTCGATCGATCCACGACAAGCTGTATGACCGGCATCCGCATGTCTTCGGTGGCGGGTCGGTCTCGGTCAGCGAAGTGAGTGCGCGTTGGGAAGCCGCTAAGAAGGTCGAGAAGAATCGATCTTCGGTGATGGACGGTATTCCGGCAGCGCTACCGGCGCTTCTGTACGCCACGAAGGTCCAGAACAAGGCTGAATCTGTCGGTGCCATCACGCCTCCGGCGTCACCACTGGTCGATGTGCGCGCTGCGGTCGCCCACCTGGAAGAGACCTGTGGGGAACAGGAACTCGCCGATCTGCTGACCGCCACGGTGGCGTTGTGCCGCAGCAACGGGGTCGACGCAGAGTCAGCTGTGCGGCAAAGCGCGGCGAAGACGGCGCACATTGTGCGCCGGTTCGAGGCCGATGAAGGTGATCAGATAGCGCCGATTTCGGGGTAGAGCGGGTTCTGCGCAAGTAGTTCCGCCGAACGCGAACGAGCCCGTTCCCGAACCTCATCAGCAAGGGTGAATTTGGCCTTTGACGGCTCACCTGCCGTCGTCGTCGAAGCTTCGGTGGCCGCAAGGACTTCGCACATGATGTCGGCGACTTCATCGAGGTCGCTGGTGTCCATGCCGATCGTGGTGAGTGCGGGCGTGCCGAGGCGTATACCTGAGGTGTACCACGCACCATTTGGGTCGAATGGAATTGAATTGCGATTGACAATCACGCCTGATGACTCGAGTGCTGATTCGGCTTGGCGCCCGGTAAGCCCGAAGCTGGTCACGTCGACCAGGCAAAGGTGGTTTTCGGTGCCTCCGCTGACGATGCGCCCGCCGCGTTTGGCGATTCCTTCAGCCAATGCCGAGGCGTTGTCTCGCACCTGGTGCGCATAGTCGCAGAACTCAGGCCGTTGTGCTTCGGCAAAGGCGACGGCTTTGGCCGCCATGACGTTCGAGAGGGGACCGCCGAGAACCATGGGGCAACCCTTGTCGATGAACTCGACGAGGTCTTCTTCGTTGGTCAACACGATGCCGCCCCGCGGTCCACGCAGCGACTTGTGGGTTGTCGATGTGACGATGTGGGCGTGCGGAAGCGGATCGAAGTCGCCGGTGAACACCTTGCCGGCGACGAGGCCAGCGAAGTGGGCCATGTCGACCATGAGCGTTGCACCGACCTCATCGGCGATTTCGCGCAGTTTCGCGAAGTCGACTGCTCTCGGATACGCCGAGTACCCAGCAACCATGATCAGCGGCTTGAACTCACGCGCAACCTTGGCGACCTCGTCATAGTCGAGCATCTCGGTCTCAGGGTCGACATGGTATGAGCGCTGGTTGAAGAGCTTCCCTGAGATGTTCGGCCTGAAGCCGTGGGTCAGATGGCCACCTGAATCAAGAGCCATACCGATCATGCGCTGATCACCGAAGAGCTGTCGCAGATCTTCCCAGTCGCTATCGGTCAGCTCGTTGACATTTTTCGCGGCGTGTTCGGTCAGGAAGGGTGCCTCGACTCGATGGGCGAGCACAGCCCAAAAGGCGACCAGGTTGGCGTCGATTCCAGAGTGCGGTTGCACATATGCGTGCTTGGCGCCGAAGAGGGCCTTGGCCCGGTTCACGGCGAGGGTTTCGACTTTGTCGACGTATTCACAGCCGGCGTAGTAGCGCTGACCGGGAATGCCCTCGGCGTACTTGTCGCTGAACCAGTTACCCATCGCGAGCAGTACTGCGGGGGAGGCGTAGTTCTCACTGGCAATCAGTTTGAGCTGGCTGCGCTGATTGTCGAGCTCGCCTCTGATATGCGAAGCTACGTCGGGTTCTACAGCGGCGATCACGTCGAGTGCAGCGCGATAGGCACGTGCCTCGATGGTGTCCGCGGCCTGATCCTGTTCAGTCATGTCCGCAGGCTAGACAGATTTGGGTCGCGTTGACCTTGGAGCGAGGTGGTCATCTCGATCACCCGACGCGACCCTAGGTGCCGGTCAGCCAGGTCGCGGCGCCCTACCCCTCTCGTCGCACGTCAGCAGCGGCCTTGTCAGCTCGGCGACCGAGCACCGCCGGGTGGCGCAAGTGCCCACCAGCGGGCCATTCGCCATATGCGATTTCGGCGACGTGATCGGGTTGCACCCAATGAACAGTGCGATCTCTTGGAACGTCGACGGTGTCGGCGAATGGTGATGTCGAAGCGGCCTTTAGTGTGGCCCGCCAGTCGGCGAGCGACGTTGCGTCGAGCCCGCTTCCGGCCCGACCGGCATACCGCAGCGTTGAATCGCTGTCGTACCAGCCCAGCAGAAGGGATCCGATTTCATTGGCTCGGTTGCCCTGGCCCGAAATCCAGCCACCAACGACGAATTCCTCACGCTGGCGTGGCTTTACCTTCACCCAGCTGGCGGAACGTTTGCCCGGCACATACGCTGCATCGGAGCGTTTTGAGACGATGCCCTCGAGGCTGTTGGCGTTCACGACGTCGAGCAACGCCTGAGCGCCCTCATCGCCGCCGTGTTGATCGCTTACCCGCCATGATGGCCCAGGTTCGACGATCTGATTGAGTAGACGGTGCCGATCCTTGAGCGGAAGTCTCATTGTGTCATCTCCGCCGACATGTAATACGTCGAAGGCGACGAACATCACCGGAGTCACACGGGCCCGCCGTTGAGCTTCCTGCTCATTCGCGACGTGCATTCGTTGCTGGAGCGCTCCAAAGCTCGGCAAGCCTTCGCGAAACGCCACCAACTCGCCGTCGAGTACCAAACCGTCGAGCTCTCGGGCGAGCTGCGCGATTGGAGCAATCTCGGGGAAGCTGACGCTCACGTCTCGACCGTTTCCTGACTGCACCCGAGTCAGGCCAGAGCGCAGGTGCATGATTGCTCGCATGCCGTCCCACTTCAGCTCATGTACCCACACATCGCCGTCTGGGGCGTTGTCGGCCGCGACAGCTTTCATCGGGGTAATGATGCGGCTTTGGAACGGGTCGGTCACAGCGCTTTCATCGTAGGTTCGATCAGACAACGATCACCGCCGGGACCGCCGCGCAGGCGACGGAACAGGTCGGCACTGTTTACAAACAGGTGGGCACTGTTCACAAGCACTGAGGTCGCGTGTCTCTCAGTGCGTAGTTCGTTCAGGACACTGGCGTCGGGCGCGCTCAAGTGGCATCATTGCCCCCAGCAGCAACTCGCTCAACATCGACCTCACCCCCCATAGACTGGCGACCCGCTGGCTGTTACGGGGCCAGCGCGCCCACGACGGGCACACAACGGGAGCTCCCATGACTGACATTTCCGCTATCAATGCCCGACAAGTTCTCGACTCACGTGGAAACCCGACCGTCGAGGTCGAGGTGGCACTCACGAGTGGCGCAGCAGGGCGCGCAATCGTGCCGTCGGGCGCATCTACTGGTGCCTTTGAAGCGGTCGAGTTGCGAGACAACGGCAACGAATGGCGAGGCAAAGGGGTGCTGACCGCGGTTGGCAATGTCAACGGCGAAATAGCTTCCACAGTTGTTGGCCGAGATTCCATGGATCAACGTGGACTCGATCAGGCGATGATCGACCTTGACGGCACCGAGAACAAGGCAAGGCTGGGAGCTAACGCCATTTTGGGTGTTTCGTTAGCGACTGCTCACGCCGCTGCAGCAGACCGCTCGGTGCCGTTGTACCGCCACGTCGGCGGAGCGAACGCCCACGTGCTGCCGGTGCCGATGCTCAACGTACTTAATGGCGGCGAACATGCCGACAACAACGTCGATCTTCAAGAGTTCATGGTCATGCCGGTCGGCGCTGAGTCGTTCAGCGAGGGCCTGCGGTGGGGCGTAGAGACCTATCACACGCTCGCCGCGGTTCTGACCGAACGCGGCATGAGTACTGCGGTTGGCGATGAGGGCGGATTTGCGCCCAATCTCGACTCGAACGAACAGGCCGTCCAGCTTCTTGTTGAAGCGATCGAACGGGCGGGTTACACACCCGGCGAACAGATCTCGATTGCACTAGACCCGGCGTCTACGGAGTTCTACCGAGACGGCAAGTACCACCTCGATGGCGAAGGCCGATCGTTGACCTCGGCCGAAATGGTTGACTACTACGTCGACCTTTCGTCGAGGTACCCGATCGTAAGCATCGAAGACGGCATGGCCGAACAAGACTGGGACGGCTGGGCGCAGATCACGTCAGCGATTGGGTCACGCGTGCAACTCGTTGGTGACGATCTGTTCGTCACCAACGTCGACAGGCTGGCCCAAGGCATCCGCGACGATTCTGCGAACTCGATCCTGGTCAAGGTGAACCAGATCGGCACTCTCACCGAAGCCCTTGATGCGGTACAAATGGCTGTCTCCGCCGGTTGGACAGCGGTCATGTCCCATCGATCGGGCGAGACCGAAGACTGCACTATTGCTGACCTGGCCGTCGCTACGAACTGTGGTCAGATCAAGACAGGTGCGCCAGCTCGAAGCGACCGCGTTGCTAAATACAACCAACTGCTTCGCATCGAGTCTGGGCTCGGAAGCGCAGCGCAGTACCGAGGTGCATCAGCGCTTGCCTCTCACCACAGCGGCGATGGTGGCTCGTGACCCTGCAGATCGACCCGCCGCAATCGCTTTCGCCGCGCTTCGGCCGCGCCGCGTTTGCCGAGCGCTTCGCCGCTGGCCCACGCGTCGACGGGGGCGAACACTTTGCCAAGGGCACTTTTGCTGGCCGCCTTCGCTCAGTGCTCCAGGGATTTGTGTTTCCGCTGCTGATCGCTCTAGTGCTGTTCGCCGGACTGTTGTATTTCGTGTTCCCGACGTCGACATGGTTCAACCAGCGGGCAGCGACAGCAGAGAGCGAATCGCGGCTGCTCGAATTGCAAACAGACCGGGCTCTGCTGCAATCTGACATCGGCCGGCTGCGCACCGATGCAGAGATCGAGCGGCTCGCCCGTCAAGAGTTCAATCTTGTGTTTCCTGGCGAAGAGGCCTATGCGGTGCTACCCGCTCCGCCGCTTCCGGTGCGCCTACCGACGAGTTGGCCGTTCACCCTCATTCATGACGAGATCGGCTGATACAAATCGTGCCGCATTGGTTGGGTGACGGGTAGCTCCAAGTGAACCTCAAGCCGGTTTCGGCAAGACCGCCTCGGTCTTGAGGCGGTCTGAGCCCTACGCTCGTCAGCGATGACCGTCGCGTTTCCGCCCACCTCTGTCGCTGAAGTTGCCTTGGGACTTGCCGAGCATGATTACCTCGCCGACGAGGCATTGGCAACGGCTGTGTTTCTCGCGATCGAGTTGCAGCGACCTCTGCTGCTCGAGGGCGAGGCCGGCGTCGGCAAGACCGAGGTAGCCAAAACACTCGCAAGGTGGTCTGGGGCACGACTGATTCGGTTGCAGTGCTACGAGGGATTGGACTCGTCGCAGGCGGTGTATGAGTGGGACTACAGCCGTCAACTCCTGCATTTGCGCACACTCGAAGCAGTGGGCGCTCTCGATGGCGACGCCGAAGCGGTTGGCGACGCCCTTTACGGTGAGAAATTCTTGGTTCGACGTCCGCTTCTTGCCGCGATCGACCACGACGACTCGGTTCCGCCAGTTCTGCTCATTGACGAGGTTGACCGAGCTGACGATGAGTTCGAAGCCTTTCTGCTCGAAATGCTTAGCGAATACGCGGTCACGGTTCCCGAGCTCGGAACGTTCTCAGCTTCGGTGCCACCGATCGTCATCATCACGTCGAATCGCACCCGTGACGTACACGATGCGCTCAAACGCAGGGCGCTGTATCACTGGGTGGAGCATCCGGGTTTCGAGCGAGAGGTCGAGATCATCAAACGACGGACTCACGGTGTGACTGACAAGCTCGCAGGTCAGGTCGCCATCGCTGTGGCCCAGTTTCGCGGCCTGGGGCTTTACAAGCCGCCGGGTGTAGCCGAGAGCATCGACTGGGCGCAGGCTCTGCAGCGGCTCGAGCAACAGGGATTGGCAGTCGATGCCGCCGACGCCAGTCTCGGAAGCGTGCTGAAATACCGCGAAGACCAGCAGCGGGTGCGTGACCACGGCCTCGACCAGATCGTTGACGAGGCGACTCGAACCGTTTCGTGAGACCAAGGCTTGAAACGTGACCTCTACTCCCGAATGGCTTGTCACTCCCAAGACGGTGATTGGCGAACAGTTTGAGCTACGAGCGGGCCGTGAAGTTGATCGGCACAAATTGCCGGTCCTCGCCGCTGGATTTGTCAATGCTCTGCGCTCGGCCGGTCTGGTCGTCCCGATTGGGGCCACGTTGACATATGTCCGTGCGCTAAGTGCTGTTGGTGACCTTGACCGTTCTGCCCGGTATTGGTGCGGGCGCACGACGTTGATCACCCGCTCAGAAGACTTCGCGACGTACCACCGAGTATTCGGCGCCTACTGGGTAGGGGCAGAAACCGGTGATGAAGTGGTGCAACAAACGATTACGACATCGATCGCATTTGATTCCGACGATGACGATTCGGGATCTGACGACGGCGACAATGAGGACGACGGCACCGAACCCGATGTCGTCATGCGGTATAGCGCAGCAGAAGTTCTGCGTGACAAGGATTTCTCTCACTACGACAAGCAGGAGCTGCGCGAATTGGCGCACCTCATGGCCGGTATGCGCGTTGCAGGTGCCCGCAAACCGTCGCGTCGGCTTGTTGCGTCGTCATCAGGCCGCGGTCGGCCTGATATGCGCCGCACAATCCGTCGGGCGTTGGCCGACGGCGGCGAGCCGATTCACCGTGCCTTTCGGCAACGCAGTGAGCGCAATCGTCGAGTCGTGCTGCTGCTCGACATCAGCGGATCGATGGAGCCGTACTCCCGGGCCCTGTTGAGGTTTGTGCACGCCACCGTTCTGGCTCGTGGGCGCGTCGAGGCGTTCACCTTGGGCACTCGGCTGACTCGTCTGACACGCGAACTCGCCACTCTCGATCCCGATCGGGCGCTGAGTAACGCCGGTGATGCTGTCGACGACTGGTCTGGAGGTACTCGCCTCGGAAGCTCAATCCGATCATTTAACGACGAATGGGCGGTACGCGGAATGGCGAGAGGCGCAGTGGTCGTGATCATGTCCGACGGCTGGGACCGCGGCGACCCTGCCCTCATGTCGGAACAAATGGCGAGACTCGCCCGAGTCGCCTATCGGGTGGTTTGGTCAAACCCGCTCAAGGCCACCGACGGGTACGAGCCACTCGCTCGTGGCATGGCTGCTGCGTTGCCGCATATCGACGAATTTGTTGAGGGGCATTCGCTTCGGGCTCTCGAAACTCTTGGCGCTGCGATCAACCGCACGGCTCATCGTTCCGACACTGATGCCGCACAGATAGCGTCAAGGGTGTGAAAGATATTCTCGACGACCTCGTCAGTTGGCGACAGGCTGGCAAGCGAATCGCCGTAGCCCGAGTCGTCGATATCGAAGGATCTGGTCCGAGAGACCCAGGCGCGGCAATGGCCGTAAACGAAGACGGCGAAGTAGTCGGGTCGGTTTCAGGCGGTTGCGTCGAGGGAGCGGTTGTTTCCGAAGCACTCGAGATCATCGATTCCCAGAGCCGTCGCATGGTGACATTTGGGTATACCGACGATGAAGCTTTTGCGGTCGGCCTCACCTGCGGCGGCACGATCCACCTGTACATCGAACCGCTCGACTGGTGACCGAATCACTTTTTGAGCAGTACGCGGCTGCCGTTCGATCGGAGCACGCGGTATGCCTCGTCACGATCATTCACGGGATCGGTCTTGGTTCGAAGATCCTGGTGCGCCCGGGTGAACCGGTGGCCGGCACGCTAGGAGACTCTGAACTCGATCGCGTAGTCGAGCGCGACGCATTGGCAGAACTCGAGGTCGGTCGCAGCGGTGTTCGTAATTACGGAGCGAACGGCCAACAGCGTGAAAACGATCTGACGGTCTTCATCGAGTCGCAGGCGCCGCCACCATTCATGCTGATCTTTGGGGCAGTTGACTTCACCGCAGCTTTGGCCGACTCGGCAAAGCTGCTGGGCTATCGCGTAGTTGTGGCAGATGCCCGCCCGGTGTTTGCGACACCTCGCCGGTTTCCGATGGCCGACGAGATCTGTGTCGCCTGGCCCGACGAGGTGTTTGACCAGTTCGGCGATGTCCTTGGCCCACGAGACGTTGTGGCCATATTGACCCACGACAACAAATTCGACGTGCCGGCTGTGACCCGAGCGCTGCAGACCAACGTCGGCTACATCGGCGTTATGGGCAGCCGCAAGACCCACGACGGGCGAACCGAGCGGTTGCGAGAAGCTGGCGTCGACCAGGCTGGACTCGACCGGCTTCGCTCTCCAATTGGCATTGACATTGGTGGCCGTACACCCGAAGAAACAGCCATCTCGATCTGCGCCGAGATCATTGCCCTGCGCTCAGGGCGTGAGGTCAGCGCGCTACGCGATCGCACCGGGCCAATACACGAACGCTAGAGCGCGACCGCGATGAACCGTGGCAGCGACGCGCCCTACGCGTGTTATGCCGTGGGGTTGGCGTCTCGCACGAACAATGGGCAACGCCATTCGGGTCGAGAGTCACCGTCGATCTCGAGTACGAACGAGTAGCCGATTCCCGGCTTAAGACGAAGCGCCGAAAGGTTGATGGCCAGTGCAACGCCCAACGGGGTTCCCGCTCGCAAGCCGGCGGGCCGGCCCGCTTCGAACCGACCATTGACCGAGATGGCTTTATCGCCAGCCATGACCGGCCGGCCGTCTTCGTCAACAAGGTCGAGCTTCCAGGCATGGGGGATATTGGCTCGATCCCACGGAACCGTCACGTGCATCGCAATGGCGAGCGGTTGCGGCTTTGGGCCGATTACGGACAGGCCGCCACCGAGCAGGAACAACTTGCCATTGGTTGCCTGAGCAGCATCGCACAACATCATGTTGACCCGCAGGGCCGACGGAGTAACCAGATCATCCACGGCTCCACCCTAGAGCGTGAGTGCACCCTCGAATGACGCTCACGGCCTCTGTTCGGAATCGTCGGCGTGACGCCTACCTTTGTCCGGCACACTTGCACGGTGTCGAACCTGACTGGCGATGAAGTCGCCGAGATACATGAGACAAGCAGCGACGTCGAAGGCGCGGGCCTCGCGCCAGATGGGATTGAGACGGATCTGCTGCACGAGCCAGACGCTCTGGCCGTCCCGCCTGACTGCCTCGCGGTGATTCTCGCGGCCGGGGCCGGTAGCCGCTTCACCGCCGACGATCACAAGTTGGCAACCCCACTAGCGAAGCGCCCGCTTCTGTGGTGGGCGGTGCAGCATGCAGTCGATGCTGGTTTTGCCGAGGTCGTGGTCATCAGCGGTGCCGTCGATGTCACAGGGCTTGTGCCAGCCGAGGCATCTGTTGTGCAGAACCATGACTGGGCCGACGGTCAGGCTCAGTCGTTGCAGGTCGCTAGTCACTACGCAGCGGCCTTCGGCTATCAATCGATGATTGTTGGTCTCGGCGATCAGCCGTACATTCCGCCACAAGCGTGGCGCCTTGTGGCCAGCTCGACGAGCCCAATCGCTGTGGCCAGCTTCCGCCATGACCGCACTCCACCGGTCAAACTTGATCGTGATGTTTGGGGACTGCTTCCGCTCGATGGCGACGAGGGAGCACGCCAGCTTCTGAGTACTCGGCCCGACCTTGTGGTGGAGATACCCTGCCCAGGCAGTCCGGTAGACGTCGACACCATCGCGGGACTCGACCGGGTACGGCGAGATGCATTGCAGAAAGAACTAGGCACATGGACCTGAACAACAGTTTTGAAGTCGAAGCAGACCGATCGGTGGCGTGGAGAGTCGTGAACGACGTCGAACGAATCGCGCCATGCCTGCCGGGGGCCCAGCTTCAAGAGATTGACGGCGACGAGTTCAAAGGAGTCGTAAAGATCAAGGTTGGTCCAATCACGGCGCAGTACAAGGGCCAGGCGGTGTTCATCGAACGAGACGAGGCTGCGGGGCGAGTGGTCATCAAGGCTGATGGGCGCGATACGCGCGGAGCTGGCAACGCGAATGCATTGATCACGGCCACATTGCACGAGGTCTCAGACACCGTGACTCGGGTCGATGTGCACACCGACCTGTCAATCACGGGCAAGGTCGCCCAGTTCGGAAGGGGCGTGATTGCTGACGTCAGCAACAAGCTGATGGGTCAGTTCTCGGACAACTTGCGCGATCTCGTTGCATCTGATTCGACGATTGGTCTGGCCGATTCGCCAGCACAGGCGCCCGATGTGGGTACCGGCTCTGAAGGCCCCCGCTCGATCGATTCGCCAGAGGTCGAAGCTGTCGACCTGCTCGACGCAGCGGGAGCCCCCATGTTCAAACGAGCGCTTCCGGTCGTCGGCGGTATCGCTGCACTTTTGATTGCTCGGCGAATGGTCAAGTCGCGCCGGGCCTGACCTATGCAACCTATGGCGTCGCCAACCGAGGCCGAACGGGCGCAGATCGCAGACTTGCTAGGCCGCAAGCCACAAGGCAGGTTCGAGATCGTCTCGCGCCACGGTGATGGCACGCCCAGAGTGATTCGGAACGTGCCGATACTCGATGACGGCACCCCAATGCCGACCTTGTATTGGTTGGTATCGCCGCGCGACCGGCTCGTTGTGAGCCGGCTCGAGTCGAGCGGTGCGGTCTCGCGTGCCGAGGCCTCGGTCGACCCCGATGCCCTACGTGACGCTCACGACCGATACCGGGCCGAGCGCGATCTGCTGATACCGGCCGGCTGGACCGGGCATCGGCCGAGCGCGGGGGTTGGCGGCACCCGGGTGGGCGTCAAATGCCTTCATGCGCACTACGCCTGGTTTCTTGCTGGGGGTGACGACCCGGTCGGCGCATGGGTAGCAGAACAGCTGGCTGCGAATCCCGATGGGAACGTGCCCGATGCTTGACGAAGTGCTCGCAGCGGTCGACATTGGTACGCATTCCACCAGGTTGTTGATCCGCAGCGGATCGCAGGATCTTGTGCGTTTGGTGGAGCTGACACAACTTGGCGAAGGACTCGGCGAAACGTCTCGGCTGAGCGAACCGGCGATGGCACGGGTGCACGCCGCGTTGCGTTTGTACCGCTCTCAAATGGATCTGCACGGTGTGACTTCGATGCGCGTAGTGGCCACCTCAGCGGCTCGCGACGCCCTTAACCGCGACGATTTCTTTGCGTCGTGTCAAACGATCCTTGGTCACGAGGTCGAGTTGCTCTCGGGGGACCAGGAAGCAGCGCTGTCCTTTGCCGGCGCGGTTGCGTGTCTCGACTCTGCGACAGGCCCGTTTCTTGTCATCGATATCGGAGGCGGATCAACCGAATTCGCTTTTGGTCATACGAGCTGCGAAGACTCGATTTCGCTCGACGTCGGCTCGGTGCGGCTGAGTGAGCTGTACATCGAGTCTGACCCGCCGCTACCCGAGGAACTTTCGGCTTGTGTGACCGTGATGGGCGCCTGGCTTGATGATGTCGACCGCGAGGTCTCAGGTGTCCGCGATGCGGTGACTGTTGTTGGCGTCGGGGGCACAGTGGCTACTGCGGTAGCGGTGGAGCTTGGTCTGGCGTCATATGACCGCTCGCAAATTCACCACTTTGTACTCACGCGAGACGCGGCCGAAGATGTATTTCGCACCCTTGCGACCGAGGATCGCTGCGATCGTGCCGCTAACCCTGGGCTTCCGGCTGAGCGGGTCGACACTATTGTTGGAGGAATGGCAATTCTCGTGAAGACAATGCGCCATTTCGAGCTCGACGAGATTCTTGCGAGCGAAGACGATCTTCTCGACGGTCTCGTCCATAGCTTGCGACGATGATTCGCCGACGCTCGACAACGCCGGCCGCGTGGATGTCCGGTCGCCGGGTAACGCTTCGGCCCCTTGTCGATGACGACTATGACGAGTGGCGCGACGTGCGACTAGCGAATCACGAGTGGCTAACGAAGTGGGAGCCGGCTCGGTCGCCTGGCTCGCCAGATCCGATCCAGCATCGAGCGGCGTTCCATGTTCGGTGTGACGGTCGACGCCGCGACCGTCAAGCCGGCCGCGGATTCGCCTTTGGAGTATTCGTCGATGGAACCTTTATTGGTGAGATGAACCTGAGTGCCATCAACCGGGGAGCGCACCAAAGCGCATACGTCGGATACTGGGTTGATTACCGACATGCTGGCAACGGCTACACCCCCGAAGCCTTGGTCGCTCTTATGCGGTTTGCATTCGAAGAGATCGAGCTGCACCGATTACAAATTTCGATCATTCCACGAAATGCGGCAAGTCATCGCGTCGTTCAGAAACTCGAGGTGCGCTCGGAAGGCATCGCTGAGCGCTACCTGCAGATTAACGGGGTCTGGGAAGACCATGTTCGATACGCCATGACATCGGAAGAATGGCAGCTGCGCCGTGACGCCCTGACCGCCAGCTGGCTGTAGGCACTTGTTGAGCCTGGCGTGGCTACTTCGGACGACCACTTCGCAGTCGGGTTCAACCAAGTGCGTCGATGTCGTCTTCGTTCGATTCGGCGATATGTGCTCGCCCCGGCTCACACCCATCGAGTAGCGGACACCAGGAACAGCCAGCGCTGGGTCGACGCTCGGCCGTCGCAGGGTCATGTATGAGTTCGGCATGACGGCTAATGGCGTCGACGGTTCGGCGCGCTGCGGCCCACAGTACGTCTTGCGTGATCTGTTCGACAGCGAGACGTGACTCCTCAAGGTAATAACTTGCAATTGTTCGTGGCGGGGTGCCGAATCGAAGCATTTCGATCAGGGCATAAAACCGTAGGTCGTCGACGTGGCTGTGCCGTCGTCGCCCGGATTTCAGGTCGATGAGCACTCGGCCGGCTCGGTCGCCGTCAGGGCGTCCGAGGCTCAGATCGACCTTGCCGCCAAGCACGATCGCCCCTGAGAACATTTCGTAGCGGGATCGAACCTCAACAGCGGGGCGCCACTGGGGCTGGCTACGCAACGGCGGCCAGCCATCGAGGAATCCCTGGGCGGCGTTGACTGCGTCGCTTCGCAGCAGAGCGCGATCTTTCTCGTTGAGGTGGGTGAGGTATTCAGCCAGCGAGGTGCCGTTGTTCGCCAGTGAAGCCAATGCTTCGTCGACGAGTTCGGCCGCGAGCGGGACTGTTCGCCAATGCACCGACAATTCCACCGCGCGGTGAGCCACAGTTCCGCGAGCCGTCGGAATCGACCAGGCAAAGGGCCGCTGGTGCTCGTGTACATGGCGTGCTTCGCATTGCAACACCTGGCCGAGTAGAAACTTACCGATAAACAAATCTGTGCCTGGTGCCAACGCATCGGCGATGGGGGCGAGCTCCTCATGCAGATGCGAACGAAGCGATGCGGCGAGACCGTCGGGAAATGTGGGTCGGTGCTCGGCGGTCGAGCCCAGTTCTGCAAGAAGTGAACGTTGGGCCTCGTTGAGGCCGACCTGGCTGTCGATGCCGCTGTTCACGTGTCTCACTCTATGACGGATAGTCTGGCAGCCTGCCGCGCACGCCGTGCGGCGGGTAGACGTGCCAGGGCTAACGAGGCGCGAGAGGAGTGACATGTCCCGACGCAGCACCGGAGTGTTATTTGGGCTCCTCACCTTCGTCGCGATCGCGGCTGTGGCGCTTATTTCCACAGCAGAGCGCGAATTCGTGTCGGGCCTGCCAGGCATCGAGGCCGATATCGAATCGCGTTCGCTCGCGACGCTGCAGGCCAAAGGCACGTTGCCAACCACGCTCGAAGTAGACGGGCGAGACGTCACGGCGACTTTTGCCAACGGTATTCCCGACGGAATTGACCAGGTGAGTCTGCGCAAAGACCTACTCAGCCTCGAAGGGGTTCGATCGGTGCGTGTGCTCGACGGCACCGGCGCCGTCGGAGCTACGACTGGTGTCGAAGAAACAGACGCAGCCACTGAGTCGAACGTTGAGACGGGTCAGGCCGCTGACAACACCGCCCCTATTGACCTGGCTGGCGGCGATACGACCCCGGCTGCACAGCTGTTGCTGTCGTTTGACGGCTCCGAAGCCGATCTTGCAGGTGTCGTCGCTGACGATTCGACCGCCGCCGCTGTGCTTGGCGAAGCTGCACAGTATTTCGTAGTCGACAGTGACCTGACTATTGACCCACAGATCGACCGAACCGCATCAGGCGGCGAAGTATCTGACCAGTTCGCTTCCATTCTCGAGATCGCTGCTGGCCGGTTCAGTTCGGGGCAGATCAATTTAGATAGCGACGAGATGCAGGTATCGGGTGTCGTTGTCGACGAAGCGCAGGGGCAGGCAGCTGCGGCTGAGCTGGCGGCCCTGTCCGACGCTATTGGTCTGCGCCTTGTCGTCGAAAGCACGGTCGCCGACAGCACTGTTGTCGATCCTGCGGAAAACGCCGCTTCGAGCGACGAGAGCGCTGTCACCGACGAGCCGGCCCCCGAGTCGCAAGGTAATGCAAGCGATTCGTTTCAGATTCTATTCGCTCCGGGCACTGATGAATTGACCAGTGAGAGCCGAGCTGGTCTTGATGCTGTCGCAGCCCAGCTTGCGTCGCGCGGACCGATCCAGGTTCGGGTCGAGGCCCATGTGCATACCGAGGGTGACCCAGACGCAAACCTGCTGCTCAGCGAACTTCGAGCAAACGCCGTGGCCGAGTACCTCATCGACCAAGGTGTCGGTGCGGCAGAAATCGTTGGCCTAGGCCGTGGAGCTTCAGTTCCGTTTGCCGAACCGGGGTCCGAAGTGAACGACCGTGTCGAACTCGTTCTGATTGAAGGGAACTGACTATGTGGTACCTCGCCCAGCAAATTTTGCTCTGGCTCGCACTCGTGTTCGTCGCCGGCCTCGCTGCAGGCTGGATGATTTGGCGTTGGGGGCGTCGCACAGTCGATCAGAACGAGTTCCAGCACGATGCTGAGCACATGCGTCGCATCGAGGCCGAGCGCGCCGAACTTGAGATAGATCGTCAGCGCCTCGCCGCTGACCTCGATGAACGCACCCGTCGAATCGCCGAGCTCGAGTCAGCTTCGGTCCGAACGCATCGCACCGACACCGAAAACTCCGCCGACAACAGCGACTTGTTTGCATCTGGCGGAGCTCACTTGTTCGCGGCATCCGCGGACACGGACATGCAGGCTTCCGAAGTAACAGATGCTCTGTCGCTTTCTGATCTGCCACCGCCCCCGATGCCGATCGCTCCTCCAATAAAGGTGCCGACAGCCGGTGATGATCTTGGTGTTGTTGACGTCGCCAATCCCGGGGTGCCGACGTTTTCGTTCTCTGATGGCACCGGTTTCGAAGAAGACTCAATCGACGACCTACGCACCCGCCTTGCTGCGGCCGAACAAGAGGCAGCTCGGGTCGCTGATCTCGAGGCGCGAATCGAAGAGATGCGCACTGGGCCAGGACCAAATGCGCTCCACGCTCCAGATTCAACCCAATCGGCACGTGTTGCAGACCTCGAAACTGAAGTTGCGGACCTGCGACGCCGACTGAACCTGACGAGCCCCCTCGAGTCACGCCTCGCTGATCTTGAGGTAGAAGCAGGTCGGGTCGCTGGGCTCGAAGCCCAACTCGAAGCCCTTCGATTAGAGCATGCGACGTTGATCGAATCTTCGAATGTGTCTGCAATTTCGGTTGATGCATCTTCATCAAGCGACACCGACCTGGGCCTGGTCGTTGATAACCGTGATTCTGACGCTTCGATAGAACTTGTCGACGACAGTGCGCAACGCATCGCAGACGCAGAACGAGAGCTCGAACAGGTTCGCGCCGAGGCCGACCGTGAAATGGCACAGTTACGCTCGCAAGTAGCGGAACTTCAAGCAGACGCCGCTCGCGTCGCGGACCTCGACGTTGGGGCCGAAGCCGCATCAGTCGATACGACGATCCAGGCTGCTGCCGCCCAGATCGATGTTGCTGACGGCGGTCTTTCTGCGGCCGACGCCGATGAGCTCCGGAGCGAAATCGCGCGATTGCGTGTCGATGCAGAACGGTTGTCTGGTCTCGAAGCAGAGGCGGTAGAGCTGCGGGAACTCGCCGGTCGCCTTCCTGAAATTGAACGTCGAGCGAGTGAGCTCGAAGCAACTCTTGCCGAAGTCCGAACCGAGCGTGATGATTTGCGTGGCGAGGTTGAGCGCTCGCAGGCTGCAGCCGCTACCGCCGAGTCTCGCGCTGGCGCCTTAGCGTCAGAGTTGGGTTCTGCCCAGGGAGAGCTTGCCGGCTTGCAGGCATCGCTTGACAAGATGGAACTTGCGTCTGATGCTGATGTCGCGGACAAAGAAGCTACAGCCCAGCGCATGCGTTCGCTCGAAGAACAGGTGGGACTTCTTCGCGCCGAACACAAGGCAGCTGTCGAACGGGCGACCGCTGCTGAGCAGGCCGCCACACAAGCCCAGGCACAGGCGGACGAAGCCGATCGCCAAACACTCGCACAACGAGACGCGGCCGCTGAAGCCGTTGGCCAGGCATCCGATAGCGCAGCCGAAGTCGAGGAACTGCGAGCGCAGCTTGAAACCAGCACGGCTGATTCGGACCGATTGGCCATGATGGAAGCCCAGATCGTGGGCCTGCGAGCGGATGCTGACAGCGTGATCGCGTTGCAGGCTGAAAATGCATCGCTGCAGGGGCAGATTGCAGACCTTGCCGCCATCGGCGCTGATCGAGACGCAGCGCGAAAAGAGTTGGCTCGCCTGCGTCTGACCGCCGGCGAGGCTGAGTCGAAACTCGTGGCATCGCGGCTGCTTGTCGCCCGTGCCGAGGCAGATCGAGACGAGGCGAAGACTGACGCCGATCAGGCAAACGAGATTGCCGGCGATGCACTTGCTCTGCAACGCAAGCTTGATAAAGCCGACAAGAAAATTGCGTCGCTCGACGCTTCTTTGGTCGCTCTCAGGCAGGCCGAAGCACAAGCACGAGAGGCGCACAAAGTGGCCCGTGCGCAAGCGCGCAAGGCCGCGTCAGCGGCATCGAAATGCGAAGCTGATCTCAAGCGGGCTCAGGCACAACTCAACTCGATTGGGCAGACAAAAGAACCCCGGGCGGTGAAGGCTCAGGCTCCGACGAAGAAGGCTGTCGCGAAAAAGACTCCGGTCAAGAAGCCACCGGCAAAAAAGTCAGCGACCCCTCGACGACAGCGGGACGATCTCAAGCTGATCAGCGGCGTTGGACCGAAACTCGAGCGTTTGCTCAATAATCAAGGCATCACGACGTTCGAGCAGATCGCTAGCTTCTCCAAATCAGACATCGTTAAGATCGACGAGAAACTGGAGAACTTCCGAGGTCGGATCGAACGAGACAACTGGAAGAAACAAGCGCGTGACTTGGCCAAGGCACGCGACCGGGCAAATCGTTCATAGCCGCGATTTGGCGGCCGTTACGTCACTGTCGCACCCCTCTGCAATGGTGGTTGCGTGGTGGAGTCACAGTCAGTTCGGTTCGCCGAGACAGCTCGTACGTTGGCAAATCGAGCCCGTTCGCAGGGCTTAACGGCGCCAGTTTTTCGATCGCCGCCTCGGATTGTTGGCGTGACTCGAACGGTGCGGCAACGTGGCGCTGGCCAGCCGGTTGTTGCCATTGCGTTTCGCGGTCGACCGTGGCCGGCCGTCGTGGCTGACATGATCGATGGCGTGGTCGTCATCAACGACCTGCACGGGGTGCAGGCCGCTCGTGCCCGTGACTCGATGTGGGAGTCATGGGCTGACCCAGCAGAGTTAGCTGCGTGATGCCTCGTTAGCCCGACTCGCGAAGTTCAAGGTCAACGTAAATCGGTAGGTGATCGCTGCCATTAGGCGCGCCGTGGTGATGCCCTAGAGCGCGAATGTCATCGGTGATCAGAACCCGGTCTAGCCGAAAGAGCGGACGCGGCACGATCGATCCCACAGGCCAGGTCGCGCCTACGCCGGTGCCAGTCTCAATGAATGCATCGTCAAGTCCGCTTTCGGCAAGCGAGCGAAGCGGCCGATGCTGATTCGTCGCATTGAAGTCGCCAGCGATGATGAGCGGTCCGCTCGCCGAGCGAGCAATGTCGGCGAGTTCGGCAAACTGCCTGCGCCATAAGGTGACCGAAGCATTCGTTGTCGGAGCGACGGTGTGAACATTGATTATCCGTATCGATTCACCTTCAAGCGCGAATACGGCCTCGGTCATCGGCCACCCGTTGACCCAGATGACATCGCCTTCGATCGGCAGGCGGCTAAAGATTGCGCTTCCATAAAAACCTTCGCGCGCGTCGAGTACCCGATGGGGAAAGTCCTTGGCTGCCACGGTGGCTTCGATACGAGCCAGGCTTGCTGGTTCAATCTCCTGAAGTAGCACAATCGAGGCCCCGCTCGCGGCCGACTGGGTGAAGGCCTGGCCAGGATCAGGGTTTCCAGCCTGAATGTTCGCCGTCGCAATTCGAACCACAGGGCCAGTTGGTGTAACCGCGGCCCTAGGCCGGGCGAAGTCTTGTGCGATTAGGAGGCAACCGGCGATCAAGCAGGTAGCGGAAATCGCTCCCAGCATTTTGGATCGACCAGCGATCGCGACTGTCAACGGCAGAGCGGCGAACGGAAGGGCGAGTGGGGACACCGCAGCAATCGCTACCAGGTTCGGAGTGCCGAGGGAGCTGGTGAGGCGGAGAACAAGGACCAGAGTGAGAATCAGGGCGGTCGGCCAGGAAAGCCAGTTGAGTGCGGTTCTCATTGGTGCAGTTTCGACCATAGAACCAGCTCGGTGACGTCACATCTTTGTGAGTACGCTGAATCTCGTTGCCCGGGTGGCGGAATCGGCAGACGCAGAGGGCTTAAACCCCTCGGGAGGGAAACCTCCGTACGGGTTCAAGTCCCGTCCCGGGCACTAGATCAGCACAGGGGAGTAGCGGCCAGCGCTCCATGCTGACGTAACCTTCGCACATGGAACCAGATCTCGAAGTGTCACGCGATATCAAGGCTTCGGCCTCGGATGTCTTTGCAGCGATTACCGACATCGAACGAATGGCAGAGATGTCACCCGAGAACACCGCAAACACCTGGCACGAGGGGTTCGATACGGTCGCTTTAGGAGCGGAGTGGACCGGTCACAATCGCAACGGCGACAATGAGTGGAGCACACAGTCGAAGGTGACTGAACTCGTAGCTGACGAACTTTTTGTCTTTGACTGCCTGTCTCGTGGTTTCGTCTTTGCGACATGGTCCTACCGCATCGAAGCAACCGAGAGCGGATGTCGCGTTACTGAGAGCTACCAGGATCTCCGTCCGCAGACATCGATGGAACGCAGCGCGTCGATTTCCGGAGTTACCGATCGCGTGGCGCACAACAAGGCGGGCATGGAGACAACACTCGAACGCTTGGCAGCTGCGGTTGAGTCTGGCGAGTAGCCACTGCCAAAGTCGAGCCCTGCAGCTCTCGCTTGTAGACAGATTTGGCGAGCTGGCGGTGGTGAAAAGAGACCCTCGACTGGGTTGACTAGACACTTATCGGCGATGCTGGTGTCATGGCAGACACTGGGCACGTTGACCTCGACACATATAACCCGATGGATCGTGAGATCCAGCAGTGCCCCTACGGGCACTATGCCGCGCTGCGCGACCACGGCCCAATTTTTCGTCATCAGCCGACGGGCATGTTCTTTGCGGCCCGTCTCGATGTCGTAAACGAGATCCTGAGAGACACCGAAACGTATTCGTCACGCATGGCCAGCGCAGGCACAGTTGGCGATTCAGACATTATGAAACAGGTCAGCGCGGTGATGGCTGAGGGGTGGCCTCGGGCAGACACGATGTTGACGATCGATCCCCCCCACCAGACCCGGTATCGCAAGCTCGTCTCGAAGGCGTTCTCGGCGCGGCGAATAGCAGCCCTCGAAGACAAGGTCCGTGAAATCGCTGTTGAATTGATCGACGCGCTTCCGGCCGAAGGCACCATCGACTTTCACGCTGACTTTGCGGTGTCGTTCCCTGTGCGGGTGATTCACCACGCGCTGAACATGTCGGCTGAAACCGAAGCGAAGATCAAAGGGTGGTCCGACGACGCGGTGGCTGCACTTGGTGCTTCGTTAACAGACGAACGTCGCCTGTCGGCTGCGCGCGGACAGGTCGACTCCCAGAAATACTGGTTCTTTGAATATGAACGGCGTCTTACGGATCCACAAGATGACATTCTCTCGGAGATCGCACACGCAGATTTCGACGATCCCGATACTCCCGACGGCGAGACCCGCAAACTGAGGTTCAACGAAATCTTCAGCATCATCCAGCAGCTGATGGTGGCTGGCAACGAAACAACAACCAAGTTTCTCAACGAAACGATGCGCTTACTCATTGAGAATCCCACATGGTGGGATCGCATGGTCGACGACCCTGATGCCACCGTGAATGGGCTCGTCGAAGAAGGTCTGCGGCTGTCATCACCCAACCAGGGTCTATTCCGAGTCGCCACTGTCGACACCGAGATCGAAGGCACCAAAATCCCCAAGGGTTCACGTATCTGGGTCATGTTTGGGGCAGCGAATCGAGATGAACGAGCGTTTCCCGATGCTGAGTCGTTTGACCCCGGCCGCGACAACTTGAGAGATCACATTGCGTTTGGAAAGGGTCATCATTTCTGCATTGGCGCTCCGTTGTCGCGCCTCGAAGGCAAGGTTGCCTTCGAAGAGTTGGCGAAACGCCTGGAGATGCCTGCGTTCAGCGCTTCAAACACGTTCGAATACGAGCCGAGCTTCATCCTGCGAGGACTCGCTCAGCTCGACTTGGACATACGGAAGCGAACCCCCTAGCCAGTCTGTGCCACCGCACGCATATAGGGCGGTCGGTTGTTCCACTTGTGTCGTGGCGTTTGGGACTGCATGATTGGGACGTTGCCCGTCTAGGCCATTGACCTCATCGCGCAGAGACGGTCTACCTAATTGGGGTCAGATGGCCGCGGTGATCCCCCAAACTGATTATGGCCACCTGGCCGCACTATGACTTCCTCATTTGCCGACGCACCCGACCCCACACCTGAGGTGGCGGCGCGTATACATGGCATGTACCTCGAGGCCAGAAGACTCGCCTTTGCCGGGATCGCTGTCACGATTGTCGGCTGGATCTTGCTCGTTGGCTCCAGAGGCGATGGATTGTTACTGGCCATATGGACCGGGATACTCGCCTCGGCGGGAGTTATGTTGTTGCTCGCAGGTCGCATCCCTCGTTTCACAGCCGATCAAGACAAGTTTGGAATACCACGCCTCGCAAAGTGGGCGAATTTCACCATGGGGGTCGGTTGGGGAAGCACCCTGTTCACCGCGCTCGATGCAGGGCGCGAGGAGCCCGTGCTCGTCTGGCAACTCGCCGTTGCTCAGATGGCAATCAGCGCAGCAGCCTTGAGTACCCCGAACGGTACGGGAACTCTGACGGTGCTGGTTCTCGGACCACTGTGGCTTCTGGGCGCGCTTGGCGGAATCGTCGTTGGCGAATATTGGGTTGCAGCGACGATCATCGCATTCGGGTGTGTCATGGCTCCCGACGTCCGCATCATGAGCAACCGAATACTTGAGCTCGTCACCCTCCAAACAATGGCGCAGGACGAAAGCGAACACGATGCCCTGACGGGACTACTGAATCGCAGCGGCCTGCGGCGACGCGTTGAACTCCTCGATCTGTCACGGACCGCGCTCATCTTCTTAGACCTCGATGGGTTCAAACAAGTAAACGATCAGCAGGGACACGCGGCCGGCGATCACGTCCTTGAAAAGGTCGGATCTCGTTTGGTGTCGGTAGTGAGAGCAACCGATGTTGTCGCTCGTCTCGGCGGCGATGAGTTCGTTGTCGTGTTGCAAGGTCGCGACTCGGTCGAACCGCTCGCATGGCGGATGGTTCGCGAAATCGAGCGTTCGATGACCATCGATGGCACCACTGTCCGGGTGTCAGCCTCAGCCGGGATATTTCTTGGCACCCGCGATACGAATCTTGATGCCATGCTCCGAGGTGCCGATGACGCCATGCGCGAAGCCAAGCGACTCGGCCGAGGTCGGGTAGTCCAACTGTGACCGTCAGCCGAGTGTTATAAGACAGCGCGGCGCTGATCTTTAGCGCATGGCACCGTCGATACCGAGCCAGCGCAGCGCCCCAAAAGCTGCAGCGCGACCGGTCGAGAAGCAGGCCTGCAGTAGGTAGCCGCCTGTCGGAGCGTGCCAGTCGAGCATCTCACCCGCAACGAAGTTCCCGGGCAGGCTCTGCACCATGTAGTCGCTGTTTAGTTCCGCAAACTTGATGCCACCGGAACTGGAGATCGCACGATCAATCGGGGCCATTGCCGCGACGCTGATTTCGCACTGGTGGCACAGCGCCGCGATTTCTGCAGCATGGTGCGGGAGCTGATTGTCGGTTGCTTCGCGCAGGAGCCCAATGGCAGCAGCCGAGAGCCCAACGCCTTGTAACCATCGAGTAGCCGAGGATCCTTTGCGTCGCTTGGAAAGACGGTCAATGATTGCCACTGGCTTGAGGTCGGGAAGCAAATTGACTCTCAGTTTGGCCGTGGGCGTGAGGTCAAGTTGAGCCTGAGTATGCGAGTTGTTGGCGTAGATGGGGCCGCCTTCGAGCCCATAGCCCGTGACAACGATGTCTCCACGCACGTCATTGACGGCGACGTTCTTGATAGGGCTTCCGGCAAAGCGGTTTCGAAAGATGTCGGTCCAGCGCACCTGCACACCGCAGTTAGTGGCTCGAAGCGGAGCGACCCCGACGCCTGCGTCGGTAAATGGCTCGACCCAGCCTCCGGTGCTTCCCGAACGCGGCCACGACGCCCCACCCAGAGCGAAAACGAATGCGTCGGCCTCGACGAATAGATCTTCGCCAGTCGAAGGAGTAATTCGGATTACACCGGGATCACGAGTGCGCGGTGCCGGCGACCAGCCGCGCCAGGACTGACCGGGTGCGAATTCGACACCTAGCCCGGCAAGTCGTGAAAGCCATCGACGCAACAGCGGCGAGGCCTTGAAGGTCTCGGGGAACACGCGTCCGCTTGTTCCGATGAAGGTCGGCTCGCCGAGTTCGTGGCACCAGCTACGAAGATCGGCGGGTGTGAAGTCGCGGATGGCATTTTCGAGATGCGCCTGTCGGTCGCCGTACCGGCCCAAAAATGCATCGATTGGTTCGGTATGTGTCAGGTTGAGGCCGCCTCGGCCAGCCAACATGAACTTGCGGGCAGGGGCGCGTTGTTGGTCATAAACAGTGACGTCGATGCCCGCGTTGGCCAGAACCTCTGCCGCTGCAAGGCCAGCGGGCCCGCCGCCGATAACTGCGACTCTTGCACGAGTCATCTACGAAGGTCCGTCGATGGATTGCTTTTGTCGCCACACGGCTTACCAGGCAATTCGAGCACCCCTGCGCCGAGCAGACGTGAGCTTCCATTTGGGGCCCCGGTTCCGGTACCGCTCCGTGAGCGTGACACGAAGCGAGCGAGTCGGGGTCGACGTAAAGTTCTAGGGTGCCGTTGATGGTTCGTAGCACACACGCAGCAGTGGCCGATGATCGCAATTCCGATGTCGAAATCTATATCAACGGCGAGTTCTTTGTGCGAGACGAAGCGCGGATCTCGGTGTTTGATAGCGGATTTCTGGTCGGCGACGGAATTTGGGAAGGAATCAGGTTGCACGACGGCGAGTTCGCGTTTCTCGACCGGCATTTAGATCGCCTCTTCATGGGCGCTCGTGCGATTGACCTCGATATTGGTACACCTCATGAGCTTGTGACAGCTCTGCGGTCAACGGTTGAACGAAACAACATGCATGGCGATGTGCACTGCCGTCTGATGATTACCCGGGGCAACAAGAAGACGCCGTCTCAGCATCCGTCAAACGTCATTGGCGGGCCCAACGTCGTGATTATCGCGGAGCACAAGCGAGCGGATCCAGATGTCGCACGTGACGGTATTTCGTTGTTTACTGCGACGATCCGTCGGCCGGCACCAGACACGCTTGACCAGAAGCTGAACTGTCATTCAAAGTTGCACGAGGTGATTGCCCTGATTCAGGCAGTTCACGCCGGTGCTGATGAAGCCCTTATGCTCGACCCGCACGGAGCCGTGGCCACATGCAACGCAACCAACTTCTTCATCGTGCGGCGCGGCGAGGTTTGGACCTCTACCGGCGAGTACAACCTTCCGGGGATCACCCGTGCCCTGGTACTCGAGGTCGCTCGCGGCGCAGGTATCGCCGCGTTTGAAAAGAACTTTTCGCTGGCCGATGTCTACGCAGCCGAGGAGGTGTTTGTTACCGGCACCTTCGGCGGACTGACGCCCGTGAGCATGGTCGACGGCCGATCGATTGGCGACGGTTCTTCACGCTGGCCGGTGATGGATCGCCTGATCGATCTCTACCGATCCGCTATCCATGCTGATGTGGAGACTCAGCGACGAGCGCGCTCGTGACGCTGCGCATCAACATGTGGTCAAGCCCGAGGAATCTGTCGACCGCACTCATGTACTCATGGCGTCAGCGACACGACACAACAGTCGTCGACGAACCGTTGTACGCCCACTATCTGCGGGTCACGGGTCGTAATCACCCGGGAGCGTCTGAGGTTCTGGCAGCGCAGATAAACGACGGAAGCCGAGTCGTCACCGAGCAACTTTGTGGCGACTGGGATACGCCGGTGGTCTTCTTCAAACAGATGGCGAAACATCTGATTGAGCTCGATCGAAGTTTTCTGGCCGGGTTTCGGAATGTCTTGTTGACCCGAGACCCCCACGACATGTTGTCGTCATTGCAACGCCAGATCCCCGACGCCACGATCGAAGACACCGGGTTGACTGAGCTGGTTGAGATCCTCGACTGGGTATTGGACGCTGGCGATGAGCCGATCGTTGTCGACTCGACGTTGCTGCTGCAGGACCCACAGGCAGTGCTCAGCGAGCTGTGTCGCCGGATGGAATTGCCCTTCGATCACGCGATGTTGGCGTGGCCAGCAGGCCCCAAGCCAGAGGACGGAGTGTGGGCTCCTTATTGGTACGACTCGGTTCGAGCGTCGATTGGATTTACTGCTCAGAGGCAGGTCGCCCGTGAGCTGACCCCTGCGGTTGCACCCGTACTAGAGCAGGCCCTTCCGCTTTATGAACGGCTCCGACCGTGGTGTATCGGAGGTTGAGCGCTGCGACATTTCGGTGCCCGCTTGTCGTCCGGCGTCGCTGATATTCGAGCTTCGGCCGTCTAGACGCGGACCTCGTAATACAGATTCGCGGCATCATCGAGATCGTGGATAGCGAATCGGCTGAAACCGGCCTTTCGGGTCAACTCTTGCGCCGCATCTGCATGAAGGCCCAACGTTCCGAGCCCGGCCCCACCTGGTTCAGACATGGCTGACTGCAGGCACGATGTGATCGAGAACCCGTAGAACATGGCGAGTAAAGGGTTGCGCATGTCGGCAGCGAAATCGCCAGTCGATCTAATGTCTTTCAATAACCAAGTGCCGTCGTCAGCTATCGCTGCGCGAATGGCACTTGCGGTGCGATCGGGAAATGCCATGTCATGCATGCAATCAAAAGTGATCGCGAGGTCATAAGCCGATCCTGGCTCGAGATCCTCGCCGCTGGCCTCGACGAAGTCGACATTGGTCAAGCCCATCTGGGCTGCCCGCGCCTTGGCGACGTCAAGCGCCGCGGCGGACGGGTCGTAACCCACGCAACGGCAGTTCGGAAACGCTTGCGCAAGCGTGGTTAACATCACGCCACCGCCGCAACCTATATCGACCACCGTCGCGCCGGATTCGAGTTTGTCGACGACGCCGTCGAGAGCAGGAAGAATCGTTGAGGTGAGCGCCAGCTTCGACCATGGACCAGTCATACGGGCCATGCCTGCGGCCGCTCGTGGTCCCTGCTGTTCATAGGTGATCCCGAGTCCGGTGCGAAATGAGTCTTCGATTCGGTCAACAACGTCAGGCTCGATACCGCCGCGGAATGCGCCCGCAGCGAAGGCGATCGAATCGTCCTCGTTAGCGAGTACCGCAGCCTGTACCGGCGTCACCTCGAATAGGCCGTCGTCATGGCGGTCAATGAGTCCGGCGGCGGCCTGGCCAAGGAGCCACTCGCGGACGAACCGCTCGTGCAGATTCGTAGTGGACGCCACCTGCTCGCTGCTCATGGGTCCGTTTGCGGCCATAGCCTTGTAGAGACCTAATCGGTCGCCAAGGTGCACCAGTAACGAAACCTGTTCGCCCATCTTGTAGGTCCACACCTTGAAGGCAAACATCTTCACAGCGTCTTGGTCGATATCTGTCATGGTGCCCCCGAGCTGACGATTGGCCGATTGGCTAACCAGTGAGACACTACCGAAGTGCTGGATCCGGCCGCCAAAGCGGCGCCGACCCAGCGCCCGACGTCTGTCGTCGCCATCCAGGTGACCCGATTGACACGCCAGACGCGGCTACTTTCGACCCTCGATGATCCGACGACTTGTTCGAGCGCTCGCAGGCGCTGGGTGCGCTCTCGCTCTGAGTGCCGTTGGTGGCGTGATGCAGCCGCATGCTTCTGCTCAGGATTCCCTGCTCGTAGATCTGGTTGAGTCACCGTTTCTTTGTGACGACGGCTCCCGTTCACTTGGTGTGGTGTCAGGTTTGCAGCCGAGCGAAAAGGTGACGTTCTCTTCGCCCCAGCTCAACGGCATCTTTTCGAATCGGGTTGCGGATGACGATGGTGCGGTTGACATGAGGTGGAGCTGCGATAACCCACGCACATGGACGATCACCATTGCCGGGGTCAGTAGCGGTAGGTCTGTCACCTTCACGCTTGAGGGGGTGCTCGCACCGCCGCCTGCAGACGCTCCGATCGGTGCTGCCTTTGACGCCAAGTCCGCAATGACTGCAGCCGACATGGCGGTGTGGAAAGACTTCTCACCGTTCAACACTGCTGGTATCTACATTGATGTTGACGCTGGCTGGGACAACCGTGCCGACAAACAGCAGGTCAATTTGACATCGAGCTGGGTCGAAACGGTGTTCGCCGACGGCTGGCGGCTGATTCCGACCTATGTCGGGCGACAAGCGCCTCGAGCATGCCTCAAGGGTTCCTTCGTGCCGATGTCTGGTGACAGCGCCGTGGCCAAAGCCCAAGGAGTCGAAGCCGCTGTCGACGCGGTCGCTGCAATGCAAGACTTGGGAATCGGTCCGGCGAACCCGATCTATTACGACATGGAGGCCTATGGGCCTGGGTGCTCCGAAGCGATCATTGCCTTCTTCGATGGTTGGACCGAAGCGCTTCACAGCGCCGGCTACTTGTCTGGGATTTACGGTTCGCGGAGCTCGACGATGACCGACCTGACGGCGGCGGTTGGGCAACAGGGCTTTGATCCGCCTGATGCGGTTTGGGTGTCGACCACGAGCGGGCAGCCCACGTTTGCTGAGCTAGAGGTGCCGCCTGACGACCTGTGGCCCGACGCGCGCCTGAATCAATATCGGCTCAGCATCACTCGCACCTACGGAGGGGTGACCCGTGAGATCGATGAAAATGTCGGCAACGCACCCTTGGCGATGGCTGTGTCTGCGACACCGATTGTCGACAACGACGGCGACGGGTTAGCAGAACCTGAGCCCGATAACTGCGACAACATCGCCAACCCGCAGCAAGAAGATCTTGATGGTGACGGTGACGGTGACGTTTGCGACGTCGACATCGATGGCGACGGCATCGTTAACGAGGCTGACGGTGATCCAACCGACAGTTCGGTCGGCGCGCTACCAACATCGACCGCTGCGCCCACAGCCGCTGCAACGGCGGAATCAGCACCTGAACCGGTCACCGCACCGACGGCGATCCCGGTGCCGTCGACGACGGTTGCGGCACGCACCGAAACGCCGACCCCTACGGCTATCGCCGCGACACCTACCGCAGCAGTGCCTCAAGCTACGGCCGAATCGACTGCAGCGCCCACTGCGGTTGCCGAAGATCAGCTACTGGTCCCGGGGCCAACGCCGACAACCGAATCCGTGGGGACAGACAGCCTCGCGGCACCGCTGACCTCGTCTTCAGTCGAGATAAGCACAGACAGGCCAGGCTGGTTCGTGCCAGCGGTGACCGTGGCTCTGGTTTCAGTAATCGCCATCTGTCTATCTATGGCTGTTCGAAGCTTCCGACGGCGAGATCTCTAACGCCGAGCGCGCAACCGTCGCGGAGCACCATCAAACCGTTACGGGCGTATCGGCGTCGGCACGTGAGAAGTTCTGCGCAATTGCATCGCAAAGTTCGCTCCACCGAGGCCGGGGCAGGTCGTGAGCCATATCGGGAAGCGAGAGCAGTCTCGCGTTCGGGACTGCAGCCGCAGTGGCCTCGCCGCCTGAGTGCTTCACGAGCGGATCAAGTAGCCCGTGGATCACGAGCGTTGGAGCCTGCACATTGCGCAGCAACTTCGTGCGGTCACGGCTGCCAGCTATGGCTGCGGTCTGTCGCAAAACACCATCGGGTGAGAAATTGCGTGCGATACTTTTTTCGATCATCGAACGGGCTTCGAGAGAATCGTAATGTGGGCCGCTAATCAATTCGTTGATTTTTGCGACCTCATCGACTGCCGTCGCGAGATCGGGCTCAGGTGGCCGGCCGACCTTCGCAATAAGTCGCCATGTGAAACCGCCACGCTTTCGGTCGCCCGTATTCGACATGATCGAACATAACGAGCGAACCCGGCTTGGGTGGCGGATTGCGAGTTCTTGGCTAATCATCCCACCCATTGAAATGCCGACCACGTGGGCCGCGTCGACACCAAGGCCTGCGAGTAACCCGGCTGCATCGTCAGCCATGTCAGCCACGGTGTAGCCGACTCCCTTCAGAGGGCGACGGGTAAGCATCGAAGCTACTGTCGCGATTTGCGACGGTGGTTCCCAGGTGTCTTTGGTCGAGAGGCCAATGTCGCGGTTGTCGAACAAGATGACCTGGTGCCCGCGTTTGACAAACATGTCAATGAACTCTTGGGGCCAGTCCGTCAGTTGCCCACTCAATCCCATAATGAACAGAATCGGTTCTCCTGAGCCGCGCACCTCGTATTCAAGCGTGATGCCATTGGCGCTTATCTGAGCCACGAGGGGTACTCCTTGAGAATTGGCCTTTGGTGCACCAATGATAGGGCCGGCCCCGGCAGGTCTTTGTCGATGTGGATGACTCGTGATGCCACCAGGCGACCCCGGTACCAGCAAGATTGACAATCACCAAAATTCAATGTTTGGTAACTCGTGCCGACAGGACACACTATGTCTATGGCCGGTCGCAGATCGTGAACGGATCACAAGCCAGCCGCAAAAAGAGACCCGACGCATTGTCGAAGATGGCGCCCACAGCACAGCGCCGCCGTCGCCAGCCAAGAGCTCCCGAAATTCGACAGGTGAACCCCGTCGGATTCACGCTGGTACGAATCTGTGGCATAGCGGCGCTCGCGGTCGTATTCGCCTTGCTCAACCTCGAGATCGAGCCGGCCCGACAGATGCAGGCAGCAGGGTTGATTGCCGCGCTGATTCCCTGCACGATCGCAGTCGAGTGGGTTAATGCAGAGTGGCGCGAGACCGCTCACAACGTGATCTACGTGACCATCGGAGCGGTGGTGTCGGCGATGGCCCCTAGGGCTTGGGTGCCTGCAGTCATCGTGTTTCTGCTGATCACAGGTGCGGCGATTCCGCTCGCGCCGAGAGGTCGGGTCGCGGCCCAGACGACGTACGGCTTTGCGATCTTCACCTTTACAGCGCTGTATCGATCGGTAGACGACTGGTATTTGGTGCTGCTGACAGGCCTGGTGATGGTCGGCTGCGTTGAGCTGTATTTCCGGGTGTGGCAGGTTTCGCGCGATGAGACTCAGAGACGCTACGACGCGATGGTCTCAACCTCTGGAATGTTTTTCTGGGAAATCGGTATTGAGTCTGGTGTAGTCGAGTCGGTGGTTGGCGATAGTCAACGTTCGCTCGGACTATCGAGTGGAGCGTTCCTTGGACAACCTTGGCAGAAACGTGTCGTCGACCCCGAGTCGGTAGCTGCCGCTATTGCGGCAATACCCGAAATTGGCGAACATCCGATTGTTGTCGAGTTGCGACGCGCAGACGGCTCAATCGCGACCTTTCGTCACCTCGTGCGCCGTAATTTGACTAACGGTGTCTTCGAGGGGGTGGCAACCGAGATCAGTGAGCTGGCCGCAGCCACGGCGACTATTCGTTACCAGGCTGAACATGATGACCTCACCGGTTTGTTCAACCGGTCGGTGTTCACTTCGGTGCTGGAACAGCGGCTCGCTGCTGGTGAAGAAATTGCACTTCTGCTTTTGGACCTGGATCGCTTCAAAGAGATCAACGACACACTTGGGCACCGCTATGGCGATCATGTACTGACAGAACTCGCTAGTCGGTTTGACGCTGAACTTGATGTTGGCCTGGTGGCACGACTCGGAGGTGACGAATTTGCGTTCCTGATCCCGCAGGCAACTGGCTCTATTGCGGAGACAGTGGCGCGTCAAATCGAGGCGCTCGTAAGCGAGCGCATCGAAGCCGACGGTGTTGGGCTGTCAGTATCGGCATCGGTCGGTATCGCCCTGGCCCCAGCCGACGGATCAACGGCCAAGATCCTGATGCAACGTGCGGACATTGCGATGTATGACGCCAAGCGCAGCGGCGATTCAATCCGGCGTTTTGGCGCGACTCCCGAAGAACTCACGCTCGAGCGCCTGCAACTTGCGGCTGATTTAACGTCGGCACAACGCACAAGGCAATTCGAGGTTTGGCTGCAACCCAAAGTTGACCTGGCGACCGGTGCGATTGTTGGGGCCGAGAGCCTCGCTCGCTGGCGCCATCCGGCCAAAGGGGTTTTGTTACCGAGCCAGTTTCTTCCACTCGTTATGGTTTCAGGCGACTATCACACCTTTACGCAGGTGATTCTGGATCAGACGATTCATGCCGTGGCGAGAATCAATGCTGTTGGTCACGATTTTCCGGTCGCGGTAAATCTGAGCTCAATGAGCTTCTTCGACGAGGAGCTACCCGGCCGCCTTGAGGCGATCTTGGCAGGGCACGGTGTGGCACCGGATCGGCTCATTCTCGAGATTACTGAATCCGATCTGCTCGAAGACCACCAGGTCGCTATCTCGATCTTTGAACGGCTCGTCGATCTCGGCGTGTCCATCTCGATCGATGATTTCGGTACGGGGCACTCGTCGCTGAAACGGTTGCGGGAGCTCCCAGTCCACGAGGTCAAGATCGACCGATCGTTTGTACGTGGGCTTGGCACTGAGCCCGAGGATCGGGTCATCGTGCGGTCGATCATCGAGCTTGCAGGTCTGCTTGGCCTGCGCACCGTGGCCGAGGGCGTCGAAACCGAGGTTCAGGCACTAATGCTTGGTGAGCTCGGCTGTGAGATGGCCCAGGGATTCCGCTACGGGCAAGCGCTTGAGATGAGCGAGTTTCTCGCGACCTTGACCATCGACCAAAAGGCGACGTGGCCCACCGTCGCGACGCCAGCTTCGTAGCGAAGACGGTCATCGAAACAACTCGACCCGAGGAATTTGTGTGCTGCCTTCCCGGTCACGCATCATCGCGCAACAGCTAGGTTGCAACGATGACTGTTGCACTAATTACTGGAGCGAACTCGGGAATTGGGCGGCAGGCCGCGGTGGATCTCGCCGGTCGCGGATGGAGCGTCTATGGGGCGATGCGAAGCCCCGAGAAGGGAGCCAAACTCGCTGCGATCGCCGAACGAGCCGGCGTGCAGGTTCACCCGGTGATGTGTGATGTGACCGATGCAGATTCGGTTGCGGCCGCCATCGAACACGTAACCGCCGATGCCGGTGCGATCGACGTGATGATCAACAACGCTGGGGTAGGAGGCAACGGTGTGGCGGAGGACACTCCGATTGACACCTATCAGGCCGTGATGGACGTCAACTTGTACGGAGCGCTTCGGTGCGTCAAAGCAGTGCTCCCACAAATGCGCGAACGCAAAAGCGGCACGATCATCAACATCAGCTCGATAGCTGGTCGGATCGCTGCGATCGCCCAGTCGCCCTATGTGGCCTCGAAGTGGGCTCTTGAAGGGGTCACCGCTGGCCTCGCTCAGGAGGTTGCGCCACACAATATTCGAGTGGCGTTGATCGAACCTGGCATTGTAAAGACGGCCATCATGGCGAAGAACACCGACACACCGCACGACTCCGGCGGCTACGAGGCGGCGTATCGACGGCTGTTCGCGTTTTATAGTCGAGGGCTGCAGACACCTGGTCAGCCCGCTGAAGTTGCCCGGGTGATCTACGAGGCGGCGACGACTGGCACGCCGAAGCTGCGTTGGACCTGCGGATGGGGCGGCGCACAGCTCGCTGACCACGCTGTCACTGACGATGAATGGGTGGCGCTTGGCGCTATCGAAGCCGACGCAGACTACGCAGTCCGGTTCGGTGAGCTCTTTGGCCTCGACATCACCTGAAACCGCAACGATTCGGTCGACGTCGGTTGCCACGGCTAGTTTGTAGCTACCAGTATGCAGGCCCACGAGGGGAGCGCCGATGGCCCGTAGGACAGTGCATGACATGGTCGCCGATGCTCGGTCGATGATCGAAGAGTTGGACAATGACCAGCTCCGCGCGGAGATCAAGGCCCAGGCTGTGACGATTGTTGATATCCGTGACTTTCGAGAACGCGTTGAGTTGGGAGTAATCCCGGGTTCGGTGTCGGCGCCCCGGGGCATGATCGAATTTTGGTTCGATCCGGAGAGCCCCTACTACAAGGATCGATACAGATTCGACGAGCGTTACGTGTTGCATTGCGCCAGCGGCTGGCGCTCAGCCCTCGCCGCGAAAACGCTCGTCGAGCTTGGCTATAGCAATGTGGCGCACCTCGAGCCTGGGTTCAATGGATGGCGAGATTCCGGTGGAGCGGTCGAAGACATCAGTTCGGCGGCGAAGTGGGTCAAGCGACCGACCTGACACCGCGTTGGCTCATGCGAAGCCGGAGCAACGGTGGTCTTGTTCTAGTCTCCGGCTATGTCTGACACCGCGACCAATCCGTTTCTCGAAGGAAACCTCGCGCCGGTAAGCGAAGAGACCACCGCATTTGATCTACGGGTGACCGGCACGCTTCCGTCGGAGCTGTCGGGGCGCTATCTCCGCAATGGACCCAACCCGATGGCAGGTACCGACCCGAGCACCTACCACTGGTTCACCGGCGCGGGCATGGTTAACGGCATCCGATTAGACGCAGGGCGCGCCAGTTGGTATCGCAGCCGGTGGGTTCGTAGCCATGACGTATCTGCCGCATTGGGCGAACCCCCGCCGCCAAGTGACTGGCCAAAGGGTCACGGATCCTTTGCGGCAAACACAAACGTGATTGGGTTCGGCGGCAAGACGTTTGCGATCGTCGAAGCAGGATTTCCACCGATTGAGCTGAACGACGAGCTCGACACCGTTCGTATCAGTAACCTTGGCGGCTCGCTTCCGCAGTCGTTCTCGGCCCACCCCAAGCTCGATCCGTTGACGGGTGAGCTCCATGTGATGACGTATTGGTGGGGCTGGGGCAACCAAATCCAGTACCTCGTGGTCGGCGTAGACGGACGGGTTCGGCGCACCGTCGACATTCCGCTACCGGGTGGGCCGATGGTCCACGACATGGCCCTCACCGAGACATATGTGCTCGTGTTTGACCTGCCTTGCGTCTTCGACCTCGACTACGCAAGCACGGGCGCATCGCTGCCATATCGGTGGAACGACACGTACGAGGCTCGTATTGGGTTGTTGCCGCGAGACGGCGGCGCCGACGACATCACATGGTGCTCGATTGACCCGTGTTACATCTTTCACCCGCTCAATGCCTATGACGACGGCGACACTGTGGTGCTCGACGCCATCCGGCATCCGCGCATGTTCTCGCATCAGCTGCTGGGTCCTGATGAGGGGAAGCCATCACTCGACCGCTGGGTGCTCAAGGCTGACGGAACTTCGACACATACGGTTCTTGCGGGCGAACCGCAAGAATTCCCCCGCATCGACGAACGGCTGCTTGGGCGGCGCCACCGATATGGCTACACGGCTGGTGTCGGCAACACATTCAAGCAAGACGCGCTGCGAAAGATCGACTGCGAGACGGGCGACGTAGTCCGCAGAGGCGACTCAGATCGCTACGGGTGGGGAGAGCCAGTGTTTATTCCTCGTACTGCCGACGCTGCGGAAGATGACGGCTGGCTCATGGCGCTTCGTCTCGATACCGACACGAATCTGTCGGAGTTCGTGGTTCTCGACGCGCGGGGCATCGATGACGACCCGGTAGCGGTAGTGCACCTGCCTGTTCGGATCCCCAACGGTTTTCACGGCAATTGGGTTGGCGATCAGAGCTAAGATTCGAACAGTTCCGGCATCGCCCGATCCCGATGTCACACCCTTGCCATAGTTTCGGGCCGTGGGCATTGTCAGGTCGCTTCGTCGCACGGCACAGTTGACGATCCGCGCAGTTCGGTTGCTTCGTCGACTACCGACCTGGTTGGGGCTTCTGGTGGCGCTCGCCTTACTAGGTCCGCTGCGGTCAGAACTATGGGCCGTCGCAGGTCTGGTCGCCCTCGGGTGTGGCGGAATCGTGACAGCCGTTACCCAGCTTCAGCGGCGGCGACAACCGCTGATTGTCGACTGGAGCGCTGCCGAACGCCAGGCCGTCATCTGGCTTCGGTGTGTCGGCGGGCGAGACGTGCGCAGTACCGGGCCTGGCGCGGACGGCGGCATTGATGTCTTGAGTCGCACCGTTGCGGTGCAGGTCAAACACACCGCAGCGAGAGTCGGGCGTCCAGTCATTCAACAGACGTACGGTGCGGCGTGTTCGCTCGGTCTCAACGCGGTTGTGATGGCCACCGGCGGTTTCACCAAACCCGCGATCGAGTTTGCCGAATCTCAACAAGTCGCATTGTTCGTTATGGAACTCGACGGTCGCGTGCGTGCCGTCAATCGCGCTGCACACGAAGCCGAGCGAATCATGAGATGTCGGCGGCGATGGTCGGCGTGGTCGAGGTGACTCGTATCGATCGAGGCTTAGCGAGGCGACTGGCCATCATCGACCGTGATGACCGTGCCGGTAACGGCGTCAGACGCTGGTGAGCACAGATACAGCAGCGTCGAGTCCAGCTGAGCCGGGTCGCCCATGCGTCTGCGGGGAAAGTGCTGGCTTATGTCGCCTATGCGTTCGAGCATTCCGGCCATCATTTCAGAATTGAACGCCCCGGGAGCAATCGCATTGACGTTGATGTGATATCGCGACCACTCAACCGCAAGCGCCTCGGTCATACGTGAAACTCCGGCTTTGGTGACGGAGTAGAGCGCTGCGCCATTGCCTGCATAGAACTCGGCAGCGACGCTTGAGACGTTGACGATGCGACCGCTGAGGCCGGCGTCGATGAGTCTTCTTGCTACCTCGGTTGCCAGAATAAAGGGGCCGCGAAGGTTGGTGTCAATTACGCGGTCGATCAGATCGACCGGCATCTTGTGTGCACGCTGGGCGTCGGGAATGCCCGCATTGTTCACAAGGATTCGAACCGGGCCTAGCGCATCTTGGGTCGCGTCGACCGCAGAAACGATTGCTGCAGCGTCAGTCATGTCAAGGGCGACTGGGAGCGCAGTGCCGCCTCGACTATCGATGAGCTGGGCGAGCGATTCGAGCCGTTCGACTCTGCGGCCACAAATGGCGACGGCCGCACCGGCGCTGGCCAGCACCTGTGCAAATCGCCACCCGAGTCCCGAAGTGGCGCCGGTGACGAGCGCGACCTGGCCGGAGAGGTCGTTCGAGACGTTTGGAAGCGGATAGTCCATGGATCACGCTAACCCGTCGTGATCGGCTGGTTTAGATTGCCTCGGCGTCACAGCGCCTTACCCGGGTTCAGTAGGTGGTTCGGATCGAGCAAATCACGAATGCTGCGCTGCACGGCGAGTTGTGTTTCGTCAAGTTCGAGTTCGATGAACTCGCGTTTGAGCGTGCCGACCCCGTGTTCTCCAGCGATCGTTCCGCCGAGTTCGAGCGCCAGCGCGACGATGTCTGCAAATGCAGCCTTGGCCCGGCTCGTCTCGTCGGGGTCGTTGCCGTCAAAGACAAGCAACGGATGCATATTTCCGTCTCCGGCATGGCCAATAGTCGGCAGGGTGACGGCGTGGCGCCGACCGATCAAGGTGATGCCGGCGAGTAGTTCGGCGAGCCGCTCACGTGGCACCGCAACATCTTCGGGAAGCAGCGCTTTGCCGAGTTGCTCGAACGCAGGCCAAACCTTGCGCCGGACCTCGATGAGCATGTCGCCCTCGGCTGGGTCATCTACGTGATAGACGAACGTGGCTCCGTGTTCCGTGCACAAGTCAGCGATCGCCGCGATTCGGGCGTCTGACGCTTCGCCTGTTGTCTGCATGAGTAACAGGCATGCTGCATCGACATCGAGATCCATTGGGTAGACCGCTTCGACCTGGCGCAGGCTTGCTTGGTCGACGATTTCCATCAGGCTCGGCTCATGGCCCTGTCTGAAGATCTCTGCGATGGCGTCGCCCGCTGGCTTGAGTTCATTGAAGTACGCAACGGCTGTAGCCGGTGGCGGCGGAGCGGGAACAAGCTTGAGCGTGATCTCGGTGATAACCCCCAAGATGCCCTCTGAGCCGACGAATAGGCCGGTCAGGTCAAGCCCAGTTGTTGACTTGATCGTCTTGCGGCCCGTGCGCATAACGCGCCCGTCAGCGAGCACGACCTCGAGGCCGATCACATAATCACGAGTAACCCCGTATTTGACGCAGCACAGTCCACCGGCGTTGGTGGCGACATTGCCGCCGATGCTCGACATTTCAAATGACGCTGGGTCAGGCGGGTAGAACAGACCAACCTCGGCCACTGCCTTTTTGAGGTCGGAGTTGATCACCCCCGGCTGAACCTTGGCAGTGCGGTTCGTCTGGTCGATATCGAGAATCTGGTTCATGCGATGCACCGACAACATCAGGCAGCCATCAACAGCGTTGGCGGCCCCTGTTAGCCCCGTGCCGGCGCCGCGAGGTATCACCGGCACTCCGGCGGCCGTGGCTGCGGCGAGCGCCGCTACTACTTCTTCAGTTGTCTTGGGCATGGCGAGAATCGCCGCAGTGCCACTCTGCTCAAAGACCGCACGATCACGGCTGTACGAATCCACGACATCAGTGTCTGACTGAATACTGTCGGCAGGTAGTCGTTGCTCAAGCTCGCTCAGCAAGGTCATCGAATACCTTGTCACATCGGCGGGACTGGCTGTTCGAAGGGCATTGATCTAGCGTTGCGACATGAGTGCCGACGACAACGCGCCGCGTACGCACCGCCGATCGGTGAGCTACATCGACAAGTCGCGCGAGTTCTACGCAGCGCACGGCTACCAGCAGGCCTACAGGTGGGCAAGTTCATCGTCGGTTCCGTTCACGCCGTTTGAATCGCTCGGCAAGCCTCTCTCGGCCGCACGAGTCGCTGTTGTTACAACAACATTCCCGGTTGGGGCGGATCTTCCGAAGCGGGTCTATGCGCAACTAGCGGATCCAGTTCCTGAAGCGATGTTCACCGCAGACCTATCGTGGGACAAGCAGGCGACCCATACCGATGACATCGGTTCGTTCTTGCCGCTCGCTGCACTCAACGCGCTGGTTGCTGACGGATTGGTTGGGTCAGCCTCACCAAGGTTTTATGGAGTTCCTACCGAATACTCGCACCGTCGCACAACCGCTGACGCCGAGAAGATTCTGGCGTGGTGCAAACAAGACGAAGTCGACGCAGCTGTCCTGGTACCGCTTTGACCTGTGTGTCACCAGACCGTGAGTCTGGTCGCGCAACATCTCGAATCA
>CALKPY010000073.1 GCA_937991435.1 uncultured Acidimicrobiales bacterium | reverse complement strand
ACTCGATCTAGGGTCGGCCTATGGGTTCGCAGATTCGGGTCAACGCAGTCAGCCCCGCTGATATCGCCAACGCTGTGTTGTTCTTCGCCAGCGATGCGTCAAGCTACGTCACGGGGCAGAATCTCTATGTTGACGGAGGGTGGATGAATGTCTGAGGTGTCGGACCATCAGCAGATCATCAACCTTGCAGTCGATTACTGCTGGGCGTTGGATCGCAATGAGTGGCATGAGCTGGATCGGATTTTTCTTGTCGATGCCACCGCGAACCTTGGCGATCGCCGGTGCGCTGATCTGCAGGCCATCAAGGACACTTGTGCTGCGGCGTTGACCAGCCTTGATGACAGTCAACACATCGTTTCGACCCACCAGGTCGCGATCGACGGTGATACAGCAACTGCCCGTTGCTATCTTCACGCGCAACACATCGTGAGGGATGCACACCGCGGTCCGCACTACGTCGTGGCCGGTCGCTATGAAGACCAATGTGTTCGAACCGCCGATGGTTGGCGGATCGCACATCGCGACCTCATCGTTATGTGGACCGAAGGCAATCCCGCAATGCTTGATCGTGCATGAGTGACTCGCTCGTTGTGGCTCAAATGGCGTTTCGCGGTCGCGTCGTAAATACTGAAGCACTGTTCACAAAGGGAATTGTATGAGCGCAACCGACGCCACCACCCAAGTCTCAATCGAAGAGTTCACCAACGAGGCCGCGACGTGGCTCGCAGATAACGCCGTACCTAAGACGGCTAACGACGGACGCGTCGCCGCGTGGGGAGAGGGCGAGTTCAGCGTTGCGGTGTTTCATGCGCTCGAGCACGACCATGAGCAGAAGCTCATTGACGAAATCAGGTCGTGGGTTCAGCGCAAGTCACAGTGCGGCTATCACGCAATCACATGGCCCGAGGAATACGGCGGCCGCGGCCTGACCAACGCTCATGCTCGGGCGTACTCGCGCCTCGAACGTGACTACGAGATACCCGGCCGTCACGAGGCCATAAGTGTGACGATGGGGCTCATGGCTCCGACAGTGCGGGTCTTCGGCACTGACGAGCAGAAGCAGCGTTTCATCCCGGCGTTCTTACGTACTGACGAAGTGTGCGTTCAACTGTTCAGCGAACCGGGCGCTGGCAGCGACCTTGCAGGACTCGCGTGTCGTGCGGTGCGCGACGGCGATGAATGGGTAATCAATGGTCAAAAGGTCTGGACCAGCGGAGCTCAATTTGCTGACTGGGGAGAGCTGATTGCCCGCAGCGATGTCGATGCGGTGAAACACAAAGGCATGACAGCGTTCATCGTTCCGCTGCAGGGTGACGGAATCGTGATTCGCCAGATCAAGCAAATGAGCGGGGGAGTGTCCTTCAACGAGGTCTTCTTCAACGATTTCCGAGTCCCTGACTCTGCCCGGCTCGGCCCACAGGGAGAAGGATGGAAAGTCGCTCTTACGACCCTTGGTTTCGAGCGGGACCACTCTAAAGACTCGGGTGGGGGTGCCAGCCGAGTCGGCGGCTCTTGGAAGCAGGTGCTTGAGACCGCGATCGCAATGGGGGTAACCGACGATCCGATCATGCGTCAACGCCTGATGCAGGTCTACATTCACAACACCGTCGAGGCGTACACCAATCGGCGCGCCGCAGACCTGGCCAAGGGCGGCGCAGCGGGTCCTGAAGGTTCGCTGGGCAAACTCATGTGGACCGAGGGCATGACGCTGACGAGCGATGTCATCAGCCAGATTCTTGGGCCCAAGCTCATTGCAGATACCGGCGAATGGGGCACGTGGGAATGGGGCGAGCACGTGCTCGGAGCCCCCGGATATCGCATCGCCGGTGGCAGCGACGAGATCCAACGGAACATTCTCGGCGAACGGGTGCTCGGTCTGCCAGGTGAACCCCGTGTTGACAAAGGCGTGGCGTGGAAAGACGTGCCACGCTGACCCCACTTGGGTACAAAACAACTGATCTTCAAAACAACTGATCTTCAAAATAACAGAGGGAAGCACACAATGGATCTTGGACTCGCAGGCAAAAAGGCATTGGTCACCGGTTCGACCAAGGGAATCGGGCGAAACATCGTCGAAACCCTTCTGGCCGAAGGAGCGTCGGTTGCGATATGCGCTCGTTCGCAAGACGGTGTCGACGCCGCTCTGGGCGAGTTGGCGGCCATGGGCCCGGTTTGCGGAGCAGCCGTCGACGCTGGCGATCCCGAATCCCTCAACGCGTGGGTAGCAAGCTCAATCGCCGAGCTCGGCGGTGCCGACATCTATGTGCATAACACCTCAGGCAAGCCTCAACGCAAGCCCGAAGACTGGGTCAAGAATTTCAACATCGACCTCATGGCGCTTGTCAACGGCGTCGGTGCGGCCCAAGAAGCCCTCGCGGACGGTGGTGGCTCGGTCCTCAGTATCGGTACGACTGCGACAGCGGAACACTTCGCCAGCGGCTCGGGCAGCTACAGCGCGTTCAAGGCGGCGGTGACCAACTGGACTCTGGGTCAGGCACAGGTGCTGGGCGCCAAGGGCGTTCGGTGCAACGTCGTGTCACCCGGCCCGATCTACGTCGATGGCGGCGACTGGAACATGATCAAGGACAACATGCCCGAGTTCTACGAGGCCAGCCAAAAAGTTCACCCAGGTGGCGAACTCGGCACGACGCAAGACGTTGCCAACGCGATTGCCTTTCTTGCCTCTGACGCTGCCCGACACATCAACGGCGTGAACCTGGTGGTCGATGGCGGCTTCCTCAAGCGCGTCAATTACTGAACCGTATGGCTGACGAGACGACGCACGCGACCAGAGTCAATGCATGGCTGGTCGCGGGCGGCAAATATCACGACATCGACTTTGCGCGCCTTGAGCTGCTCAAGTTGATCGGTGAGCATGAACACGTGCGCACTCAGGTCTCGTCGACCTGGACTGACATCGATGCCATCGTTGCCAGCGATCTGATCATCAGTTACACCTGCGATGTCAGGCCTACCGTCGAACAGCAAGAGAAGATGCGCTCCTACGTCGAGAACGGTGGGCGTTGGCTGGCCTTGCACGGCACCAATTCGGCTCTCGAATTTACCGCTGACGGTGTCAACGCTCCGAGATGCTTCCCCGTATGGGCTGAAACGCTTGGTAGCCAGTTCGTTGCCCATCCACCGATACGGCCTTACACCGTTGAAAACAAGGCTCCCGATCACTGGCTCGTCGCAGGCATCGAAGCGTTTGAGACCGACGACGAGCTGTACAACATGGTGTACCACGACCGTGACGCACTCGAAGTGCATCTGGCCACTCACTGGTCAGGAGAAGCGGCAGGCTTCGTCGAGAGCGACTGGACCGGCGACGACGATATGCACTTGGTGCAATATGTGCGTCCGTTCGGCAAGGGCGCCGTGTTGTACAACACGCTCGGGCATTGCCGTGGCCACTGGGACCTCACAGAGCGAGTGCCGTACTATCCAAGCGTCGAGCGATGCTCCTGGGAGATTCCGGCATATCACGAGCTGCTCCGCCGCGGCATCCGCTGGGCACTCGGCGCCGACAGCTCGTAGCGATTTCACGCCTCATCACCTAATGACTGCAGACCGCACCGACCGCAGAGAAGGACAGACATGGAAATCAGCAACGAAGTACTGAAGGATCTGCACGTGCGCATGTTGCGCATTCGATTGTTCGAGGAGGCCGCAGGCAAGCTCTTTGAGAATTCTGAGATGCCGGGGTTTATCCATCTCTACGTGGGGCAGGAAGCCGTTGCCGCCGGCGTGTGCGCCACCCTGCGCGAAGATGATCAGATCGGCTCAACGCACCGGGGCCACGGCCATCTCGTAGCAAAGGGTGGTGATCTGTCAAAGATGATGGCCGAGCTCATGGGCAAGGCCACGGGCTATTGCAACGGCAAGGGCGGCTCCATGCACATTTGCGACCTTGAGCTCAACATGTTGGGCGCTAATGGAATCGTTGGAGCGGGTGCGCCTATCGCTGTCGGTGCGGCTTTCGCGAATAAGTATCGAGGCAATGACACGGTTGCGGTTGTGTTCTTCGGCGACGGGGCGACCAATATCGGTGCGTTTCATGAGGCAGCAAACATGGCGGCAGCGCTCAAGCTTCCCGCCGTGTTTGTATGCGAAAACAACGAGTACGGCGAGTACACGCCTCGGCACAAGACAATGGCGATCGACGATGTCGTCGACCGGGCCGCTGGCTACGGAATGCCGGGGGTGATGGTTGACGGTATGGATGCCGTAGCGGTGTACGAAGCCTCGGCTCAGGCCGTGCAACGGGCACGAGCTGGTCACGGCCCGTCATTTATCGAGGCCAAGACCTATCGGTACTACAACCACCACGGCGTACAGATCATGGGCTTCAAGTACCGAACTGACGAAGAACTCGAACAGTGGAAGCAACGTGATGCCATCGATGCGCTTGAAGCCCGCATGCAGGCTGGCGGAGTATCGAGTCGCAGCGAGCTCGACGCCGTCCGAGCTGAAATCCAGGCCTCGGTCGACGAAGCCGTCGCGTTTGGCAAAGACAGTCCGTATCCCGAACTCGACACGATGTTGACCGACGTCTACACCCTCGGAGGCGCACGATGACCGATTCCACCGAACCACGTGAGCTGACCTATCTCGGGGCGGTCAACGAAGCGTTGCACCAGATCATGGCCGAAGATCCTGATGTCTTTTGCGCAGGCGAAGACGTCGGCGCCAACGGCGGCGTATTCGGAAGCTTCGGCGGGCTACAAGCCAAATATGGCGAGCTGCGCTCGGTCGACACGCCCATCAGTGAACAGGCGATCATTGGTCTTGGCATTGGTGCTGCCGTGTCTGGCTTGCGCCCGGTGGTCGACCTCATGTTCATGGACTTCATTCTTGTGGCCATGGACCAGATCGCGAATCAGGCAGCCAAACTCAAGTACATGTTCGGCGGCAAAACCTCACTTCCGTTGACCATCACGACCAATGGTGGTGCAGGTTTGTCGGCGGCCGCCCAGCACAGCCAGAGCCTCGAAGCAATGCTGTGTCACGTGCCTGGCCTGACGGTGGTCATGCCGTCGACGCCGCACGACGCGAAAGGCCTGCTCGTTTCTTCGATTCGTGAAGATAATCCCGTGATCTATGTCAAACACAAGCGCTTGTTCGGTGACAAGGGCCCGTGTGCCGAGGAGCTTTTCTCAATTCCGCTCGGCGTTGCCAAGATCACTCGTCCTGGTAACGATGTGACAATCGTGACCTACGGCCGCATGGTCGGCGAATCGATGAAAGCCGCCAAGATCCTCGAATCTGAAGGCATCGATGCCGAAGTTATCGACCTGCGAACGCTGCAGCCGATGGATGTTGACACGGTGATTGCTTCGGTCAAGAAGACGAACCACTGCGTGGTCGTGCACGAAGCCGTCCGGTTCGCTGGTTTGGGCGCTGAGATTTCATCGCAAATCCAAGAAGCCGCATTTGACTACCTCGACGCTCCGGTAGGCCGCATCGGAGCCCCGTTCTCGCCGGTGCCCTTCTCTCCGGCGCTCGAAGCCCACTATGTGCCTGACAAGAAGCGCATCGCCGAAGGTGTTCGTGCCGCGGTGGAGAGAACATCGCTGCCAGCATGAGCCGCTCCGGAACGGTCGGCATCATTGCCAACCCTGCCGCCGGCAAAGACATTCGACGCCTGGTGTCTGCTGCATCGCCGACATCTGACATGGCCAAGATCGGTGTCGTGCGACGCGCTCTGATCGGAGCGGTCGAGGGCGGTGCCGAACGCGTTTTGCTCGCTGACGACCTCAAATCGCTCGGCCGCCAGGCGGTCGACGGACTGGAGCAAAACATCGACGCGCACGTCGAGATCGTTGCTGGTGACGTGGTTCCTGCATCGGTTCACACTCGGCGCATGGCAACCCAGTTTCGAGAGATGGGTGTTGATGCGCTGGTGGTGCTGGGCGGCGACGGCACCCATCGCGATGTCGTCAAAGGATGGCGCGACGCTCCACTCGTGCCAGTGTCAACCGGCACCAACAATGTCTTCCCCCGTATGACCGAGGCGACGGTGGCCGGGCACGCGGCCGGGGTTGTTGCCGCGGGTCGCGTGGAACTCGTTGACGTCGCCTATCGAGCCCAAGTTCTCGACGTACGAGGTGATGAGATAGACGATGACCTAGCCCTTGTCGATCTCGCGCTCATCAACGGCATGTTCACCGCCAGCCGAGCCGTGTGGGACCTGAGTGCAGTTCGGGAGCTGATCGTGACATGCGCCGAACCGGCCAGCATTGGTTTGTCATCGGTCGTGGCCCAGGTTCACCCGGTCATGCGACACGAGCCTGGTGGCGTGCACGTCAAGCTTGGGCCAGGTCGGTCAGTGCGAGCGCCGATCGCCCCCGGTCTGTACGCCGATGTCGAGATTGGCAGCGTGCGGCTGTTGACGACCAGTAGCGAGGTCTTGCTGAGCGGTCCGGGGGTTCTCGGTTTTGACGGCGAACGAGATGTTGTGCTTAACGAAGCGCAACAGGTTCACGTCACGCTCGCTAGCGACGGCCCCTGGGTCATAGACCCGCCAGCAGCGATGCAGGCGGCCGCCCGAGCTTGAGTCGATGCTCGGCGGACTGCGACTTAGTCGCACCCGCCATGCCGAATTTGTAATGAACTTACGCTTGTCCTAGGTTGCACCTTCCGGGTTCACTTCTTGATCGATCGGGCGTAGTTGCGCCGTCGGACCCCCAGCGAAAGAGAGACAGCGGCGTGAGAAGTTTTTTGATATTCGTATTCGTGGTGGGCGCAGGGTTGGCGGTCTACCAGTATCTACAGCAGCAGAAGCTTGAGGCTGACCCGAACTACGATGCCCAAGAC
>CALKPY010000072.1 GCA_937991435.1 uncultured Acidimicrobiales bacterium | reverse complement strand
CTCCGTTCTTGGTCCGATCCATGGCGTGCTGTTTCTGGTGTTCGCTGCCGTCGTTGCCCGTGACCGTGGCGTACTGGGGTGGGGCTGGGGTCGCGCGCTGGTGGCTATGGCAATTGGCTCGCTTCCGTTTGGCGGCTTCTGGTTGGAACGCACGTGGTTTCGCGAAACGCCTGTAACACAACCGGCCTGACCTGTCAGGGTTGGACAGTGGATCTGCCAGCCCAACCCGAGCGCATCGATGGTCCGATGGTCAGCCTGCGGGCCTACGCCGATGTCGACCTGGCGGCGATAGAAGCGGCTTCGGACGATCCGCTGATTCCCTTGATCACGTCGGTGCCGTCACCGTTCTCGCTGCCGACGGTCACGCATTCATCGAACGCCATCACGGTCGCGTGGCCGATGGCACCGGCTGGTCGTTTGCCATCGCAGCTCGATCGCCTCGCTTTGAGGCGGGCAGCCTGTGGCTACTGGGTTGTGCCGTCAGCTCGCGGTCGCGGGGTCGCTACCGCGGCGCTCGATCTGGTGAATGAACAGATTGGCGAGTTGCTCGACCTGCGGCGTCTCACGCTGTTCATCGATCCGCGAAACACGCCGTCGATTCGCACTGCCGAGCGTTGCGGTTTCCGTCGGGAAGCTGTCCTCGAAGCCTGGGAACGCGTCGGCGATGATCAGCTCGACATGGCGGTCTATGTGCGTCGACTCGACCGGCAGGGGCGGGTCTCATGATCGAATCGTGCCGAGTCTGCGCCCCGGGTCGCAACTGACGGTGGGCCCGGTTCGGCTGCTCGTGACGGCACACGCGATTCTGGGCCTACACCGTTGTGCCGTGAGGTGTATTATAGGTGTATGACTCGCACCAATATCGATATCGATGATGACCTGTGTGACCGTGTGATGAAGCGTTATCGATTGAAGACCAAGCGAGAAGCCGTGAACCTGGCCTTGCGTCAATTGGCGGGCGAACCGCTGGGTATCGATCAGGCGAGAGCGTTGCGGGGCACCGGTTGGCACGGTGACCTCGATGCGATGCGTGCCGATCGAGCATGATTCTCATCGACACGTCGGCGTGGATCGAGTTTCTTCGGGACACTGGTTCGCCGACGTGCGATGCGGTCAGCGAAATTCTCGGGTCGCAAATCGCGACGTGTGACCCAATCGCCATGGAGGTCTTGGCTGGTGCGCGCGACGAGCGTCACTTGACCGACCTGCGCGGTCTACTCGCACGCTGCATCGTGTTGCCAACGGAGCCAGCTGACTACGACCGTGCGGCTTCCCTGTACCGCTCCTGCCGGGTGAAAGGCGAGACGGTCCGCAAGCTCATCGATTGTCTGATTGCCGCGGTGGCGATCAGAGCGGGTGCCGAGTTGTTGCATGCCGATGTCGACTTCGCGGTTCTCGCCCGCCACACAGAGCTGCGAGTGCACGCCGACTCGCACGGTGAATCTGCGAGTTAGTTGCGACCGACGCCCACGTATTCCTCGGGGAGTAGTTCGCGCCGATCGTCTTTGATGCCGTCGTCGGTGGCTGAGCGGGTGGCGCCGACTGCTTCGATTCGACCGTCGGCCCGTTCGTAGCTGGTGGTGCGTTGGCGGGTGGTGCGCCCGAGGGGTGCCGCAAGTGCCTTGAAGTCGGCTTCGGTCAGACCTTGGCCGTGCATGGCTCCTGCCGCGCGGCTGATGTTTTCATCCATCAAGGTGCCGCCCAGGTCGTTGGCGCCAGCTTGCAGAATCTGGTGGGCACCGGCGACGCCGATCTTGACCCACGAAACTTGGATGTTGTCGATCCAGCCTCGATAGGCAATGCGGCCAATGGCGTGCATGAGCAGGATCTCACGAAAGGTCATGCCGCGTCGGGCCTGGCGTTGCAGGTAGATGGGCGACGCCATGTGCACGAACGGCAGCGGAATGAACTCGGTAAACCCGCCCGTGCGCTTTTGCAGCGCACGGGTGCGAACCATGTGGCGGGCCCAACTGATAGGCTGTTCGATCGATCCGCACATGATGGTGATGTTCGAGTGCAGCCCAATCGAGTGAGCGGCCTCGTGCACTTCGAGCCATTCGTCGGTGTTGACCTTGTCGGAACACAGCACGGCACGGACCTCGTCGTCGAGGATCTCGGCGGCCGTTCCGGGAAGCGACTTCAGCCCGGCGTCTTTGAGCATCTGCAGGTATTCGACCAGCGGCACTTCGAGACGCTTGGCGCCCTCGTGAACTTCGAGCGCGGTGAACCCGTGCACGTGCAGGTCAGGCACAGCTTCTTTGACGGCCCGTGTGACCTCGATGTAGTAGTCGCCGTCAAAGCTCGGGTGAATGCCGCCCTGCAAGGTGACTTCGGTGGCGCCGAGTTCGGCAGCTTCGACGCATCGCTCTTGCATTTCTTCGAGTGTCAATAGGTATGGGTTGCCACGCAGGTTCAACGACAACGGACCCTTCGAGAAGCCGCAGAAACGACACTTGAACGTGCACACGTTGGTGTAGTTGATGTTGCGGTTGTGCACCCAGGTCAACACGTCGCCGACGGCCTCGAACCGAAGCTCATCAGCGAGTTGGGAAACAGCTGCCACCTCGGGTCCGCGGGCCGAGAACAAGGTGACGATTTCGTTCTCGCCGACTTCTTGCCCGGCGCGGACACCGGCGATCACTTCGCCAACGGCACCGCCTGCAGAAGCGTGCGATGGGATCAACGTAGGCGGAGGGTTCTCCGCGCCTGAGTACCAAACGGTCGACTTGTCACCAATGACGACGACGTCCGCGCCGTCTTCGACCTTCGCGGCCTCCATAGTTCGCTCAGGGAACACCGCACCCGGGTCGTCTCGACCGAGGCCTTCGGCATCGCTGCGATCCATGACGGGGAACCGGTTGGCGGGATCGAGCCAACGCTCGGGGTCGAGCGCGAACTCGGGATAGATCGTGAGCCGCGGTGCCAACACGTGACCCTTTGATTCGCTGACTTCGCGCAACCGATCGATCGCCGGCCAGGGCCGTTCGGGGTTGACATGGTCGGCGGTGACGGGGGAGACCCCGCCCCAGTCGTCGATGCCAGCATCGAGCAAGCTTCCAAATTCGTCAGACAAATTCGGTGGCGCCTGCAGGTGCACATCGGGCGGAAGAATGATCCGCGCCATGGCAATCGCTTGCAGATACGCGTCGGTGGGGCACGGCGCCGCCAGGTGCATTGAGGTGCCCTGCTTAGGCAAGAAATTCTGCACGATGACTTCTTGCACATGACCGTGGCGACCATGCGATTCGGCAATGGCGACGAGGGCGTCGATACGGTCTTGCAGCGATTCGCCGATGCCGACCAGGATCCCCGTGGTGAACGGAATGCCGAGCTCGCCCGCAAGTTCGAGCGTGGCCAGGCGGCGCTCAGGTTCCTTGTCAGGTGCGCCACGGTGGGCGTCGAGATTCGGGTTAAGCGACTCGATCATCATGCCTTGGCTGGGCGAGACCTCTCGTAGCCGAGCGAGCTCGTCGCGGTACAACGCACCGGCGTTGGCATGGGGAAGCAGGCCTGTCTCGTCGCGCACCATCTGGCACATGTCGACCAGGTAGTCGACGGTGGTTTCGAAGCCGTGATCGCGCAGCCACTGTTGGGCGACGGGATAGCGAAGCTCGGGCCGTTCGCCAAGGGTGAACAGCGCTTCGTGGGTGCCCACCTTGGCTCCCTGGCGAGCGATCTTGAGTACCGCGCGGCGATCGAGGTAGGGATGATCGAGCCGAGCGGGCGGCTGGGCAAAGGTGCAGTAGCCGCATTTGTCCTGGCACAACATGGTCAGGGGAATGAACACCTTGGGCGAGTAGGTCACCCGGGCGCCAAACGCTGCGTCTCGAATCTCGCGGGCACGAGCCAAGAGCTCGTCGAGCGGTATGGCGCCGAGAGTGTCGACATCGAGGGTCGAGTTGGTGGTCATCGGGATGCTCCAAGCGCGGTGCGGCCGGGGCCGGGGCGAGATCGAATGTGGCTCGGTGTGACGTTCTCGTCGCACGTCGGGCACAGCAGAACCTGTTCAAGTGGGGTCTGACAGTGCTCATGCACCAGCAGTGTCGGTGGTTGTCCATCGGCAGCCCAGCGGTCGCCCCACCCCATGAGAGCAACCAACGCCGGGGAGAGGTCCGCGCCCTTGGTGGTCAGTCGGTACTCGTGGCGCACCGGGCGCTCCTGATAAGGCACCTTTTGCAGGATCTCGTGCTCGACCAACCGGTTCAAACGATCAGTAAGCAGGTTGCGGGCAATGCCGAGATCGTCGCGGAGCTCGCTGAAGCGGTGCACGCCCCGGAACACGTCACGCAAAATCAGCAGCGTCCATCGGTCGCCGACCAGATCGAGCGTGGCCTGAATCGAACAGGCTGAGTCGGCAGCGGTCTTGGAATCAGGGAAGTTGTCCGCGGTCGTCGGGTCAGGGGCAGTACGTGAAGCTTCAGGCATGGCTTCGTCACACTAGAGACAGTGAGTCTTGATTTGCAACTTAGTGCCCGCATGGGCGATTTCGAGTAGTCATTCTTCGTCGGCCATCTGCGCGACCGGGCGGTGGCTTTGGCGCCGCCACTATTCAGACAGCAAATGTCGAGTTGGCCATAGTGCTCGATGGTGAAATCGTTAAGCGCTTCGACAGCCTCTTGCTTTGACGCTTCACCGGCGTGCGCAGTAGTAGTCGAAGGTCCGTGCAACCGAATCGCTCGCGTCGTCGTCAATGTTGGCTATGGTTCTCATGTTGTTCCTGTTGCCTAGTGATAGGAATGAGCTTGAGGTTCTTCATGTTGGTCGTAGTCCAATGAATCCATCTGCCCCACGATTCCTGCTTTACTCGCGTCGATGTGCGACGTTGGCAGGGGTTCTGTGCCTGATTACGGGCGGAGTGCTAGCCGCAATCACCGCTGGATCTCAGCCGGTGTCAGCCCAAGGTTCTGATGGCGTCATCTCGGAGCTCGTTGTCACCGGCCAAGGAATTGGGCCATTTCTTCTTGGTGCGACGGCTGACGAGCTGGTGTCTGCGGCACCTGAGGGTTGGACGATTGGACCCAAGGTTCCCGTCGATCTCGGTGACGATGTCGTCATGGGTCATGTCGTGCGTTTCAACGAACAACCGCAGTTCCTCGCGTTCAGCCGCGTCGCCGCTGCGGAACGACTCGATTTCTTCCGGGTGTCAAATGACTCGTTCTCGACCGATCGTGGTGCGCGACCCGGCGACACCGTCGAAGAACTTGCCGCTCTCTATGGCTCTGCACGTACAACGAGGCAAGTTGGCAACGGGCGCCTTGAGGTGGGATTCAGTTCAAACCCAGACCGGCGTCTGCGCTTTGTGACAGGCAGCCAGGGACCGCTTAGCGAACGCCAAATCCTAAGTATCGACCTGCGTTGTGTGGCTGGCGTTGACTGCCCGGGCGACCCGAACGAGGCTCAAGCAATGCTCGATGTGCCTGCTGTGTCCGCAACCGCCGGGGAATCTGGAACGTCAGCGTCGGCAGTCACGACTGCCTTGGCTCAGACCGGCATAAGCCATCAGTTCCACGTGGTACTGGCAGCAACACTGCTCACACTCGGCGCCGGACTGGTACGCACGTACCAGCTGAGTGGCGCACAAGCCCATTGGGCGGTTCGTCGTCGCCGTTGACGCCAGCTGCTAACCCGCCCGCAAAGTTGGGCGAGCGCGCTCGGATGAAGAGCGAAGGGTTGAACGAATGCAGCGCTCACTGGTGTGTCTCGACGCCGATTTGGAGGCCGTTTCGCGAGCTAATGGACACGCAGCGTGATCTGTGGCACGATAATCGCCATTATTGACTGGACTCGTGTCCGTGTCTTCCTTGGAGGGAAAACAGAATGAAACAACCGCGACGCTTAATGCTCATGGTGATGGCCATATTGGCCATGTTCTCGCTCGTTGCCACTGCCTGTGGTGCTGATGATGTCGTCGGTGATGCCGTTGACAGCGCAACCGACGCTGTTGGCGATGTGGCCGAAGGCGCCGGGGACGCTGTTGGCGATGCCGCTGACGCGATTACTGGTGACGACGATGACGATGCTGATGCCGAGATGGCCGAAGAAGAAATGTCAGACGATGATGTTGACGCCGAGATGGCCGAAGAAGAAATGGCTGAAGCCGAAGTCTTCGAAGTCAGCTATGGCATTGCCGAGCCAGTATCGATCGACTCTGTAAATCTGCAGGAAAGTGAAGGTTTCGAGGTCGCTCGCCTACTGTTCGATGGTCTGACCGACCTCTCATCGGACCTCACCGCAGTTCCTGCTGTCGCCGAGTCATGGGAATCACCAGACAACACTGTCTGGACATTCAACCTGCGCGACGATGTCGCGTTCCACAACGGTGAACCCGTCACAGCGCAGTCGTTCGTGAACGCGTTCAACCGTGTTGCTGACCCTGAGAGCCTCTCTGATGTGGCGTACTACGGCAGTTACATCGCTGGTATCAGCGGTTGGGCTGACGTCGAAGCTGGGGAAGCAACTGAAGTTTCTGGTGCCGTTGCCATCGATGACTACACGCTCGAAATCACGCTCGACACGCCGTATCCACTGTTGCCAAAGGCAATGGCGCACCCGGTCTTTGCTCCGGTTTCTGATGAGACTCTTGCTGGCGCAAACCCCGAAGCTCCAATTGGTAACGGTGCATACATGATGGACGGTGAGTGGGAGCACGACATCGGTATTCGTGTTGTGCGCAATGACGACTACTACGGCGATCCGGGTATCCCAGACGCCATCAACTTTGAGATCTTCGACTCGATCGAGACGCAGTACCTCGAGGTTCAAGCTGGCAACCTCGACGTCGCAGACGTCCCGCCAGAGAAGATTGCGGTGGCCGAAGACGACTTCCCCGGTCGCTTCCTTCAGCTCGACACGGGCTCGTATACGTACCTCGGCTTCCCGACACAGCTTGCACCGTTTGACAACCCAGACCTTCGCAGGGCACTGTCTCTCGCTATCGATCGTGATGCAATCGCTGACGTAATTTTCGACGGCACCCGTGCACCTGCAAACGGTTTCGCCCCACCGCTCGCCCCTGGTGCTACCGCATCGTGCACGAACTGCACGTACGACCCAGAGCAAGCGCTTGAGCTCTACGAAGCTGCTGGCGGTATTCCAGACGGCGCCGTGAACGTGTACTTCAACTCTGGTGCAGGACACGAGGAATGGATCGAGGCGGTTGCCAACAACTGGAAGCAAACCTTTGATCTCGACGTGACTTTTGTCGGCCAGGAATGGCCACAGCACATCGGCTTGCTCGACGAAGGTGGCCAGGATGGCCCTTACCGTCTGGGTTGGCTCTGGGATCTCCCGTCGGCAGAGAACTTCCTTTCGCCGTTGTTCCTCGAGGCATCTGACAGCAACTACGCGTCGTACTCGAGTGCTGATTTCGAAGCTGCGATTGCTGAGTTCAAGGCCGCACCGAGCGAAGTCGATGGCTTCCCAGCCCTCGCCAAAGCTCAGGAGATCCTCAATGAGGACATGCCTGTGCTTCCGATCGTGTTTGGTCGTGCACAAAAGGTGTACAGCGAGAACATCGACAACGTGAACTACACCGTGTTCGGATACACCGAGCTCGAGAACGTTCAGCCAGCAGGCTGATCAAGTTTCACACCTGAGCAGGGCGGGTGGCGTCGGCTTCGGCTGACGCCACCCGCCGCTTGGGTGTTCAATTTTTGATCCTCATATTGTGACGCGCTACATACTCAAACGGATCATCCAGATGATCCCGGTCTTTTTGATCGCTACTTTTCTGATTTTCGTGATCGTCCGCGTGCTTCCTGGCGACCCTATTCAGGCCAACTTCGGTGAACGTCGCATACCCGAGACGCTGCGCCAGGCATATATCAAGCGCTACCGCCTCGACGAGCCGCTTTACAAGCAGTACTGGTACTACATCA
>CALKPY010000071.1 GCA_937991435.1 uncultured Acidimicrobiales bacterium | reverse complement strand
TCAGCAAAAGGGCGCCATGCCGATCGAGGCAACAACACGAACAAAGGTCGACGTCGACCGAAGTCCCGTGATTGATCAACGCTGACGCCTTGCCTGGCCGAACCCGCTAGTGCAGTGTCGTCAATTCGGATCACAGCGGATTCCGGCGAGCCCGATCGGGCAGCGCCATACAATGCAAGCCAGGGATCCTCACCCGTCGCCTCGCTCAGGACCAGTTGTGTCAACGGACAGAGTCGCATCTGGGTCGAGACAGAGCAACTGCGGTTCATTGCAACGCAGGTAGAGCGGAACCCTCGCTACCTGTGCGATGCCAACCTGCTCCAACGGAGCCGGTGCGGTCGTTGCTTTTGGCCACGGTTGCGATTGGACTACATCAAATGTGAACGTTGGTTCGGAGCTGTCGAAAATGACTGTCGACGTGCCGGGAGTTACCAGTGCAAGAACGACACCCAAGTCATCGCTCGCAACCCGAATTTCGCCGAGTGTCACGCGTTGACCAAGCAAGGTTTCGCCGTCTGTTCCATGAACAAAGGTGCGCGGAAGTAGATCCCCGCCGAGGTCAGCTGATCGTTGACTATTCGGGCCGAGTGAGAGAATCGCGGTTCCGTACGTCGCCGAGATGTCGTCAGACACAGACATAGCGGAGTACACAAAAGCACGTCGCATCAGCGTCGGGCTTGAGCCACGCCCCTGGGCAATCGGTGCCTCAAACACAACATCGTCACCCTGAAGTACCTGCAGAGAGCCTGCACCGCTGAGATCGATCTCGATACGACGACGCAACGGACCAAGATCAAAGTCGGCGCTGCGAACCCAGACGACGCTGTCGCTCGGCCGATGCGGTGCCTGCACGAGCAGCCAGTCGCCCGATGGATCACTATCGACGACCCTGAGCGCCAGGGCGGTACCGCCGACCTCGTGTCGAAGCGGGTACACCCTGGTGACACCCGCAGCGGTCTTATCGTCGACGAGTATCCGCGGTTCGCCATTTGGTTCGTCGTACACCGGGATGGTTCGAACGTCGGCTAGACCTTCGGGTAGCAGCGCCTCAGATAGCCCGTCGCCAGCGTCATCACGGGCGACGGCCACGAAACCGCGTCGTTCCGGATCGCCCGCCAGAATTTCGGCGACTGTTGGTAGATCGCCGGCACCAGCAATGTCTGAGTCGACCGAACTCGGTGGAAGACGATCGATCGGTGCGGTCGAGCGCTGAAGGCTGTCGAAACGGTCCTGCGGAGGGGGCGGAATCGGTGTGTCAATAGCGGCATACGCGAGTACGTATACCTCGCGGTCATTCATGAACCGTTGGGTGCCAAACCCTTCGTCGACGATCTGTGTCGCGGGGCCGCCGTCTTCGGCAATGAACGAGAAGTTCCAACGATGCAGACGGATCACTGCAGGGCCGCTTCCGTCAGCACACTCGGTTCCGGCAGTCAAGGCATGTCCGTCATCAAGCACGATCGCGTCGCTGGCCACCTCGATGCCCATGGCTTCGAAGAAGTGATGCATCTGCGCATTCGGGCCAGACGACTCATCGAAAAACGGGTGGATATGGATGAGGCCGTCGCGATGCGAATGAATACCCACCTCGTCGGCGTTCGAGTCGAAGGGTTCAATCCACGGATCGTCACCGTCGATCGTGCAGTCATACACCCCGTACACGGCGAGCCAATGGTCCTTCGTTGTTGGCCCTGCGCTTGGCGGGTTTGAAGCAGACGCAGCTTCGATTGTCCTAGCGTCGGAAACTGGACCCAGTTCTGTTGCTTTACCACGGCTGCCCAGGGCTCCACCACCGAAGATGAGCGCCACAAGCATCATCAGCGAAGCCGCAGCAACGGTCAACACCCGGAATCGCTTTGGAATGTCGTTCCGGCGAGCCGAGTCAATGTGGGAAATGTCAGCCATTTCGGCCGCTGACTGCGACTCACCGGCGTGCAGCGTCGTGTCGGGCGAAGCAACCATTGCCTTGGCCACGTCGCGCAGTGCTGCTTCGAATGCTGCTTCTGAGCGCTGATTTTGTGCGCCGTTGGGGTCTGACGACATGGGGGTTCCTCGATTCGTCATTGCAGGACCTTTCTGAGATTTGCTCTGGCTCTGGCGAGGTGACGTCGCACCGACCCGTCACTGATTCCAAGGTGTTCGGCTACTCCTGCAACCGGCAGGTCCTGCCAGTACGTCAGCACGATCACCGCTCGCTGCTGCGGCGAGAGTTCTCGCACGGCCGCTGCGACCTCGGGGTGTAACGCAGGCAGTTCAATGTCGCGCCAGTCCTGCGCACGACGCTCGACTACGCCTCGTTGTTTTCGTCTTCGCAGAACTCTGAGGCTCTCGTGCCAAACCGCCGTGAACAAATACGCCCGAGGCTTGCGAACGCTGGCCCAACCGGCGGAACTCAACACAGCAACTGTCGCTGCCGAAACGACATCGGCTGCTTCGTCAGGACCCACCAACGACCGGGCGAACGCCGTCAGATCATCGACGTGGGCTTCGAAGATGTCACCGTCTTTTGCGTCACGATCATTGGTGTTTCTATCGCTTGTCGGGTTCACAGGATTCACAGCCAGCATCACACTCTTTACGAGTCACGAGGGGCCTGTCCGGGTGACACCAAGCCCAAAGTTCTTTCTCAGCTGAGAAAGTCGACAGCAGTGTCGTGGTACAGCCCGACCGTCAGCCCAATCGACTCGACATCGATGCGTTCGTTGTTTCCGTGGAAGCGGCTGCCGTACTCGGCAGCGCTTAGAGACGGCGCCAAAAGCCCTGCCCCATAGGCGACTGCACCCATTTGACGGTGAACCCGTGCATCGGTGAAACCTACGGTCAGACCTGGCGAGAGTTCAGAGCTGGGAAAGTGGCGTTGCACCGACCTTCGCAGCGAGTCCCACAGCGGCGTATCGATCGGGCTCGTGGTCGACATGTCATTCATCAGTGGTGAGATCTCGACCTGCTCGGCGAGGTCTCCCATGGCTTCGGTGAGCTGCTCGCGCACGTCGTCTGGGGTCTCGCCGGGCATGGTTCTCACGTCGATATCAATATCGACGATGTCGGGAATGGTATTTGTCTTCGTGGGGCCAACAGCCACGTTGGGACTCATCGTCATGTGACAGCACGAGTGCAGGTAGCGAGCTGCGCTCACCGGAAGCGATGCCAGCGCCTCGTCGACTCGGGCGGGATCGAGCATCATTGCTTTGAGTTCGCCGTCAATACCCATGTTCTCGATCTGACCACGCCAGCGCTCGTGGAAGCGTGGTGGCGTGCGATGTTCGCCGATCCGCTGCACAATCGCCGCCGCCTTGAGCAGCGCGTTGTCGGCCTGGTAGGGCTGCGATCCGTGACCGGGGGTACCTCGCACTCGCAGTCGCCGCCAGGCGACGCCCTTCTCCCCCACGTTGATCGACACGCGCGGTTGGGCATCTGAGCCACTGTGCAGACCACCATTTTCGGTCAGCACATAGTCGGCCCGAATCGCATCGGCGTGGTTGTCGGCCATCCACTGAGCGCCGTAGCTGCTACCCGACTCTTCGTCGGCGACTGCGAAAAAAATCAGGTCGCCTTTTGGCCGAAACCCCGAAGTCGCCAAATGCCGAAAGGTCACCGCCATCGAAGCCGTCAGACTCAGCATGTCGATTGCCCCACGCCCCCAGACTTCACCGTCGACCAGCTCGCCGCCGAAGGGGTCTCGTTCCCATCCGTCAGCGTTGACCGGAACGACGTCGGTATGCCCGTTAAACAGCAAGCTGGGCGCGGCGGAGTCCGTGCCGTCAATTCGGGCTACGAGCGACACGCGATCGGGTGCTGCTTCGTAGCGCTCAATCTCGACGCCGACGCCCTCGACGATCGTTTGCAACAGGTCGGCGTTGCGAACCTCATGACCGGAATCTTCGGTTCCTTCGTTGACGCATTCGTTGCGGATCATGTGTCGCAGAAGCTCAACGGATTGGTTCGTTAGGTCAGTGGACATCACGCCAGCTAATCACACGGGCCGGCGGCTCCAACCAGCGGCGGGACCTAGAGTCAGCACTATGTCTCCAATGTTCCAGCCCGAGATCGAGTCGATGCCTCGGGCTCAGCTTGAAACGCTTCAGCTGAGTCGCTTGCAATCGACAATCGCCAGACTCAATGACCGCGTGCCGGCAATGGCAGACCGAATCGCGAATCTCCCCGCTCCGGGGTCACTTGACGAGCTGGCCAACTTCCCTTTTCTGCGTAAGAGCGACCTACGCGACAACTACCCGTTTGGCCTGTTCGCTGAGCCTCGGAACAACCTGGCTCGTGTGCACGCAAGTTCCGGAACGACGGGCAAACCAACGGTCGTTGGCTACACCGACGACGATCTTTCTGTTTGGGCTGACTGCGTTGCCCGGAATCTCATCGGAGCGGGCTGCGAACCAGGCCACATGTTGCATAACGCCTATGGCTACGGGCTGTTCACCGGCGGACTGGGCCTGCATCAGGGGGCACACCGCGCCGCTATGTCTGTCGTGCCGGTCTCGGGCGGCAACACCGAACGCCAACTCATGTTGATTGACGACTTTGCACCCGAAGCAATCTGTTGCACGCCGTCGTTCGCCCTCACGCTCGCGGAACGGCTGGGCGACAAGGCACGGGACTGCTCGTTAAAGGTCGGCATTTTGGGCGCGGAGCCGTGGACACCCGCCATGCGCGACGAAATCGAAGAACGCCTGGGCATCACGGCCGTCAACATCTATGGCCTGTCCGAGGTAATTGGCCCGGGGGTTTCGTGTGAGACCCAAGCCAAAGACGGTCTGGTCATCGCAGAAGACCATTTCTTGCCCGAGATCGTCGATCCGGAGACAGGCGCGGTGCTCGCCGACGGCGACGTTGGCGTACTCGTACTCACGAGCCTGACGAAGCAAGCATTTCCGGTTCTTCGCTATTGGACCGGCGATCTGTGTTCGCTCACTCGCGAACCAACGCCTGATGGTCGAACCCATGCTCGTATGTCGGCGCTCGTAGGCCGCGCCGACGACATGCTTGTCATCCGCGGAGTCAACGTCTATCCCAGCCAGGTCGAACACACCCTTCTCGCCGTCGACGGTGTCACGCCGCACTTTCAGCTCGTCGTCACTCGTGCGGGCACACTCGACTCGCTCCATGTTCGCGTCGAAGGAACCAACGTCGACACCGACCAAGTTGTTGGAGCGCTCCAGTCTTCACTCGGCATCTCGGTCACGGTCACTGTCGAACCCGATGGTTCTGTCCCGCGAAGCGAAGGCGGCAAGCTCAATCGTGTCGATGACCAGCGAAACCTGTAAGGCGAGCGGGCCAACGATGACCAGCTCCTCAGGCCATTGCGCCACAAAGACTGTTCGACGGGCCACAATATGGCTATGGCATCTGTGAACTCGCGAGGCTCCGCCAAGTCCCGTGCCCCAAAGTGGAAGACCGCGGCGACGCACGAGCGCATCGAGGAAATCCGCACGGCGCTCAATGCCTCGGACCTCAGCACACGGGCGTCGCTTGATCAGTTCATCGCTGAGCACCACGACATTCACGACAAGCAATGCCTGAACCTAAACCCGGCAGCGAACGTGATGAGTCCGAAGGCTGAACGGGCACAGGCGCAGGGGCTGAGTACTCGTCCGTCGCTTGGTCACCCCGGAGACAAGTACGAAATGGGACTCGAGGCTGCTGAAAAGATCGAGGTCGTCGCCACAGACCTTGCCCGCCGTGTGTTCGAAGCTGACCATGCCGAGATTCGCATGCTCAGCGGTGCAATGGCCAACCTGACGTCGTTTATGGCTATGTGTAAGCCTGGTGACGCCATCATTGTCCCTCCAGCGTGTATTGGCGGGCACGTGACCCACAGCAAGAAGGGCGCTGCCGGTCTCTACGGCCTCAAGGTGTACGAGGCCCCGATAGATGCCGATGGCCACACCGTTGATATCGCGGGCGTGGCAAAGCTGGCCAAGCGGGTCAAGCCAACGATGATCACGATCGGCACGAGCCTCAACTTGTTCGAGCACCCGGTGAGCGAGTTGCGCGAGATCGCCGACACCCACAAGGCCACCCTGCTCTTCGACGCCGCTCACGCCTGTGGTCTGATCGCTGGCAAGCGATGGTCCAACCCGCTCAATCACGGCGCTCACATCATGACGATGAGCACCTACAAGTCGTTGGCCGGTCCCGCCGGTGGTCTGCTCGTGACCAACAACACAAAAATTGCTGGCAAGGTCGATGCCGTTGCCTACCCCGGGCTTACTGCAAACTCCGATCTCGGCCGAGTGGCAGCATTGGCGCTGACGCTGCTCGACTGGGTCGAGCACGGCGAAACGTACGCGATCGAAATGGTCACGGCGGCGGCGTCGCTTGCGGTGGCGATGAGCGCTCGGGGACTCGACGTATACACGACGCCACAGGGAGCGACTCGCTCGCACGTGTTTGCTATGCGCTCCGACGATGGACACGCGACTGCCCAGCGGTTGCGCACTGCGGGGCTTCTTACGAGCGCCATCGGGCTTCCAACCGGAGAAGGTGTGCGGTTCGGTCTCAACGAGGCTGTTCGTTTGGGCATGCGGGGCGAAGACATGGTGCAGTTGTCAGGGCTGGTGCAACGGGCGTTGACCAATGACCCTGCGACCGTCGCCGATGATGTGGCCACTTTTCGTGCACCGTTTACCCAGGTGCAGTTCACGACCGATTGATCCTCGGCACTGTCTGCCTAGTTCGTGGCGTCGGCCTAGTTCGTGTCGTCGATGTCATCGACCGATTCGCCGGCGGCCAGTGCGCCGACCCAGTCAACGAGACGAACCCCGTCGGCCTCAAGCGAATAGAACCGCGATCGAGCGAGTGCCGTGTGCTCAGCAGAATCATGCAGCCACGAGGCAACCGGTCCAATCGCATCTTCGATGCCGCTCTCAACCTCACGTATCTGTTCGGGAAACGTCAACCCGGCAAGCAGCTGACCCGACACGGCTGAGAATCCGAATTGCACTTCGTCGCGCGCATCATCGAAACGGGCAAAGGTGATCGATTCGTACTCAAGACTCGACTCGATGAACAGGCGGGGAATCGAGAACTCATCGCTCGCATCGGCAAGCCAAGATGGTGCCGAGTTGAGCACACCCCAAGACTCGGCGATTGGGGCATTTGCTTCGGGTACATCGGGATAGCCACCTGAGCCATCGGCTACGGCGACGATGCTGGCCCCGGGATACGCCTCGGCCAACAAGGCTGCGTACAACGGAGTTGCAACACCACCAGCGCTTGCTCCGGTGACGAAAATCTCACTGGCCGAAGGAAACCGTTCAACCATTTCGGCGACGGCCCGCCGGCCATTGACGGCGCCGCGGTGCTCGATTGTGTGCTCGCCGTAGGTCGTCTGGGTATCGCCAAGATGCGTGTCGCCGCTGCAGTACGGCACCGTTACAAACGACCAATCGGCAAACGGGTTTTCCGGATTCTCGAGATCAAAGATGCCGCCGCCGTTAGCTGGGTCGTCGCTCTCGGTCACCGCACGCGTGTAGAACTCATTCGCAGGTGCGCAGGTCAGTTCGTTCCAGCATGCGCCGCCCCCATCGAGGAAGAACACCACCCGCTGCGGATCAGCCTCGCGGACCCAGAACTTCCAACGGCTGCCGTCGGCGCACAAACAGTCTTCGTCACCGATCAGTGCTTGCCAGGTTCCGTCGCCGGCCATCGGTTCAACTTCGGAGGCTGCATCGCCCGCTGCAGGCGGCCCCGTCGGTTGCGGAATCACCGTTGGTTGTGGAATCACAGCAGTTGGGACCGCTGTCGAAGTCGGATTCGCGGTCGAGTCGGTGACCGGGGCCGGCGCGGCGTCTTGTCGCGGGGTGCCGGCGCACGACGAGGCCAGCACGACCAGCACAGACACCACTGCGATCCAAGCTCTGATTTGACCGGAAATTGTTGTTTGCATGTGCACATCCATTGTTAGTCCATGGACAGGAACAGCACGAGCTGCCAGCCAGGGTGATCAGGAAGAGAGAGCCTGTGCTGATCGAAACGCAACGGTCCAGCCTCGTGATTTATGACTCGCATGTGCGGTGTCAATTGCGCTACGTCGTGACGATCCCACGCCTCGCTGAACACTTCGTGTTCGGCGCGCATCTCGGCCGCCAGCTGTTCAAGTTCAGAGCTCGGGAAGTTCGTGACGTGAGCGCGAAATTGTCGAGTGAGACGATCGACTTCAATTTTCCAATCGTCGATCACAGTTCGCAGTTCTTCTCGTTCCAAAAAAAGTCGAAGCAGATTCGGGTGCGGACCCGATTGCTCGAGAACCGGGAACAGCTCTTGCTCACTGCTGTTCCACACAACGAGATCCCAGTGATGATCGAGCACGTAGGCAGGGTTTGGCACAAGTCCGTCGACAAGACGGCGGTGGCTGTCAAGGTCAGCGCGCTCTGTCAACGGTTCGGCGTGGTGCACTCCTGCGAGGTTGAATAAGTGACCTCGTTCGGTGTGACTCAGGCGCAAGGCTGCAGCAATCGCGCTGAGCACTTCGCCCGATACCCGATTCGCGCGCCCTTGCTCGAGTCTCGTCAACCACGACACGCCAACACCGGCGAGCACCGCTACCTCTTCTCTACGCAAACCCGGCGTGCGGCGTGTGTTGCTCGCCGCAAGTCCAACATCGCCAGGAGCCAACCGGGCGCGTCGCGTACGCAGAAAGTCACCCAGCTCATCAGCCTGCATTCGCTGAACCTACCACTGGTGGTACCACCATCAACTCGGGCTTCCCCACGCTGGCCTGCAAGCGCAAGATCACAGGATGCGCTCAACCACCTGGCGGAACGACCCTGAATCCCGGCTGTCGCAGCGCAGTCTGAGCGGCGGCTCTTCTGCGATACGAGACCTGCTCGAACAGGCTCAGCGACCGGGCATGATTTCGCTCGCCGGCGGCTTGCCAAATGCCGATCTGTTTCCGCTCGCCGAGCTCAGTGCTATCGCCCAAATCGTGATCGGCGACTGTGGCGGCGACTCGTTGCAGTACAGCCCAACGTCTGGCGTTGCCGAAGCCCGTGAAGCGCTCTCATCTCTGTTCGGTGGTGCGGTCACAGCCGACCAGGTCGTCGTCACCACCGGATCCCAGCAGGGCATAGATCTCTTAGCTCGGACACTGATCGATCGCGGTGACCCGGTGGTCGTGTCAGACCCTGAGTACCTCGGCACACTCCAGGTACTACGCAGCCACGGTGCGAGCCTTTCGGCGATACCTAGTGATCAAGATGGACTCGACACCGACCGGCTCGAAGCACGGCTTACCGACGGGCTCCGCCCCAAGGCGTGTTACCTCGTGCCGCACTTCCATAATCCAACCGGGGCAGTGATATCTGCCGAACGCCGACGTCACCTCGACGATCTCTCGACAACCTACGGGTTCGTCATCATCGAAGATGACCCATACCGAGATCTGTTCTACGACACCGACCGGCCACCGCCGACTGACCCGCACCCCTTGACGGTGAGCTTGCGCAGCACGTCAAAAGTACTCGCTCCGGGGTTGCGGGTTGGTGCGATGTCTGGACCGGCATGGCTCCTCAACGCCGTGACAGTCGCGAAACAGTCGACTGACCTGCACACGAGCGGAGTGAGTCAGCTGATCGCTGCCGAGGCGCTTCGAGCGGACTGGTATCCGGCGCACGTCGCCCACTTGCGACACTGCTATGGCGCAAAGCGTGACCTGCTGGTCAACGCCCTCGAGCACAATTTCAGTGACCAGATCGAGTTCGCCACCCCTGCCGGCGGCATGTTCTTGTGGGCGCGTTTCCTCGCTGGCACCAATACTGACTCGTTGTTGGTCAATGCCCTCGAGATGGGCACGTGCTTCGTACCCGGCTCAGCATTCGCTGTCGATCGTGACCTCGCCGACCACGCACGCCTTAGTTTCGTCACCGCATCGGCTACCGAGCTTGAAGCGGCGTGCAGCATCCTCGCCGCGGCCGCCGCATCATAGGTCGCCCTTCTCTATGCATGCTTGCCGGCAGGCTATGCATGCTGGCCGGCAGGCGGTCGTACGGCTCGCCGCGTCACTATCGCTCGACCCCGTCGCGGCGGCCCCGTATGTCTGGCGGCGATCGGTTCCTCGAGACCAGGCGTGAACTCAGCGAGCTGATACGACCGGGCCTGGCTGCCGTAGCATCGACTGCCGTGGGGATACTTCGAACAACGCTCGACACATCGAGTGACGCCTTTGTGCGCAATCGCGCCGACATGCTCGAGCAGCTGGCCACGATTGATGACCTTCACGGCGAAGCAGCGCTGGGGGGCGGGCAACGGTCGATGGACCGCATGCGGTCACGCGGCAAGTTGCCCGTTCGCGAGCGCATTTCGGCAGTCATCGATCCCGACTCACCATTCTTCGAGATCTCATCGCTGGCTGGCTACTGCAGCGACTACGCCGTCGGAGGTGGTCTAGTTATGGGAGTCGGCGTCATCGAAGGCACCGAATGCATGATTCAAGGCAACGACCCGAGCGTGCTCGGCGGAGCGATGACCGCATTCGCGGCCAAGAAGATCATGCGCGCCATTCAGATCAGTCGAGAAAACCGGCTTCCGTATGTGCAGTTCGTCGAATCTGCCGGCGGCGATCTACGCGGATCTGACGACCCCGAGCGTCAGATGCGCGAGCAGCTTGAACACTTCGGCGAGACCGGACGCTTCTTCTATGACGTGACCGAGCTATCCAAACTCGGCATTCCGTCAGTGGCCGTGGTTTTTGGTTCATCGACGGCAGGTGGCGCATATCAACCTGGCATGAGCGACTACAACATCTTTATACGCGAGCGGTCAAAGGTGTTTCTCGGCGGCCCTCCTCTGGTCAAGATGGCAACGGGCGAAGAGTCTGACGATGAAACACTTGGTGGCGCACAAATGCACGCCGAAGTCAGTGGCCTGGCTGACTACCTCGCCGAAAACGAACTCGACGCGTTGCGCATGTGCCGCGAGGTCATTTCGCACCTCAAACCAAACAACAAGACAGCGGCTCCGAACGTCGCCGACGCTCCGCTCTATGACGCGGAAGACCTGCTCGGCATCATGGCCCGAGATCTCACGAGCGCAGTCGATATTCGAGAGATCATCGCCCGGGTTGTCGACGGAAGCAGATTCGAAGAGTTCAAGGCCCGATACGGCAACACCCTCATCTGCGGCTGGGCGCAGATCCACGGGTACCCCGTCGGTGTCATTGGCAACAACGGGCCGATCTTCTCCGAGAGCTCCAATAA
>CALKPY010000070.1 GCA_937991435.1 uncultured Acidimicrobiales bacterium | reverse complement strand
TTCATTCAATGCTGGTGCAAGCGACTGGAACAGTTGACCTTGTTGGTTAGCGAGAGCCATGCCCTCGCCTTGACAGCCCTCAGGCTCGAACAAAGCCATTGCCTCAAAGTCAGGCTCACCGTTCTCGTCAACCGGCGGCTCCCGATTGGCGTCGGGCCCATACAACGCCGCAAAGTACGCATCGCGCTCACCGTCACTCAACTCGTTGACGTAGGCCTCGTTAGGGTCCTCTGGCCGATCAGTGTTAAAGATGCCAACGTCTTGAACCATCGAGGTGGTCAGACCAAATCCGAACTCCTCTGCATACTCGCGGGTCTCACGATCTTCTTGCGACTCGGCGCCAAACGTGCCACCACCGAAGTCTTGAACAAACGGTTTGTACTCGAATCCCTGTTCGGCCATACAGGCGGCAATAACTTCTTCGCCTTGACGTCGCTGTTCCTGCTGAGCAGCCTGCGCGTCTTCTCCAAACGCCGCTCCGAATAGTTCTTCCAACGACTCTGGCAGGTCCCCTTCTTCCTCGTCGGCCGAATCGCTGTTTTCTTCCTCCGCTGAGTCAGGCTCATCGGTAGCGGTTGCGTCTGAGTCCACCGGTGCTGTGTCCTCGTTCTCCCCGGCGAAGTCGTCGTTGCCGGCTTGTTCTGCTTCGGAAGCCGAGTCGACCGCGACCGATTGTTCCGCCGAAGAATCGGCCGAGTTCTCGTCAGTATCACCACCACCGCACGCCGCGGCAAACAGAAGCAGAATCGAAAGTGCTGACGCCGCCCTGATACGGATCGAACCTTGAATGTGTGTTTTGTTCATGGGCGTTAGACGCCCGACCCAAACATTCGGTTCCGTCGACGTGTGAAATTTCCACTATTCGTCGGGCGAAGACCAAGTCGCTCTCCTGGATAGGTTCTCAGCTCAGAGTCCGAGGTGGCGAGCGGCGCGCTCGACTCGGCTCTCCACACCTTGTCGATACGCATCGAGATCGAGTTCTTCGTCTTGTGATCCCTGCTGACCATTGAGATAGCGCGCATAGACCCCCTCGCTGATGCACGCCAGACGCCATGCAGCAAATCCCCGGTAGTAGCTCACGTCGGCCAGCGAAACCTGCATCTGCTCTGCATAGAGACCAGCCATTTCTTCCTGGCTCAAAAAGCCCGGTAGTCCAGTGGTCTCGCTGTCGCCGGCGACCTCTGCCTCGTCAGGGTCGTGCCAGTACCCAAGCAATCCCGCAAGGTCAGCCATTGGGTCTCCGAGGGTGCAAAGCTCCCAGTCGAGCACTCCCGCAACTGGTCCTCGTGGATCCATCATGCAGTTCGACAACCGATAGTCACCGTGCGCGATCGTGGTTGCCGCATCTGTTGGCAAACGCGCGATGAGCTCGTCGCGGACTTTGTCGATCAAAGGAAGCTCGCGCTGTTTCGACTGCTCCCATTGGCCGGTCCAGCGCTTGATCTGACGTTCGACGTAGCCCGACCGTTTCGCAAGATTGCCGAGCCCAACCTCATCAATATCGACACGATGCAGATCGACGAGGGTGCCGATTAGCTCGTGACACATGCGAGTACGCGTCTCGGTGTCAAGGTCCTCGGCGATCGACACATCGCGCACCACGACGCCGTCGAGAAAGTACATGACGTAGAAGTCACGGTCATTCACAGTCTCGTCTTGACACAGACCGACAAGATCTGGAACCGGTACGGCGCTGTCGCGCAGTGCATGCATGAGCCGGTGCTCACGAGCGACATCGTGAGCACTCGGCAGAAGCGGGCCGAGTGGCGGTCGCCGTAGTACAAAACGTCGCTCGTCGGCGTCGGTCACGGTGTACGTGATATTCGACCGGCCGCCCGCAATGAGCTCAAACGAAAAAGGCGCCGTTGCCTCGACGTGGTCGAGAATCCATGCAGTGACCTTTACGACATCGATCCCCTCTGGTTGGTCGAGCGCACGGTCGCGTGGCGGGCTCGGCGATTCGGCACCAAGGGTGCGCTCGTTTGTCATGAGGGCATCTTGGCATTCCGGCAGCGCTGCTCGACAGATCGGGCGTTAGCGCGTCGCAGCATTTGTGACCGAACACTGGTGCCCCAATCGGCCATCGTGTATAGCAAACTGCCCGCGCCCCGCACGCTTAGCGCTGTAGGCCGCCTGGTCAGCCTTACGCAACAGCGCGCTCAGATCGTCGCCGACTTCATAAACCGCTCCACCAACAGAGCAGCTGCGAACCAGTTGCTCACCCCCAAGCGTGAACGGCTCGGTGACGACATTGACCAGGTTCGAGGCCGTGGTTGCAGCTCGGCCTGCGTCGGCGTCAGGAAGAAACACCACGAACTCGTCGCCACCAAGGCGCGCGACCATGTCGTGCAGCGCGATTGAGGATTGCAGTCGGCGGGCAACACAACGAAGGAAATCATCGCCTGCACAATGGCCAAGGGTGTCGTTGACTGACTTGAAGTCGTCCATGTCAAGCAGCAACACCGCAAAAGAGTCTTCGGCTGCAATAGCGCTCTCGACGCATTCGACAAAGGCGTCTCTGTTCGCTACGCGTGTGAGCCAATCAGTGGTTGCTCGCCGGCGAAGATCAACGTTGAGTCGCTGCAACTCACGCCGCTGATCGACCTCGTTGGTCACGTCACGACCAACCGTGTACCACCGCCGGGTGTCAGGATCGAATCGAGACTTGATTCCGAGCATGAAGTTGTCACCATCTCGGTGCAGACCAGTCAGTTGACCTTCGACCGAAGTCTCTCCAGCGACGATCGCGCCAACCACGCGTCGATAGGCGTCGTCGTCTGTGTTAACGAAGTCGCCGACCATTCGTCCGCGGAATTGTTGTGTTCCATGGGTCACGGCTGCAGCCGCATTGGTGTATTCGATGACGCCTGATTCGTTTGCGACGAGGAATAAGTCATCGGTCATGTCCGCGAGCCGAACCAGATCGGCGAGGCGCGAATCATCATGAATCACAACCGCCATCGGCCGGCCCACCACGATCAGGTTCTCGTCATTGAGCGACCGGCATGTGAAGTTGTAGTCATGCCAGACCTCGTCGCTGCTCAGTACGCGGCAATCGAACTCGACGGTTCCCTGCCGGCTCAGCTGTTCGGCAAACGGCTGCACCGCAGGAAGCTCGCCACGCTTGACAAAGTCGGCTACCGACTTACCTACAAGGTCCGTTCTGTCCCAACCGAGTTCGCTCGCTCCATGGGCACCTACTTCAACGATCACCAGCGTTGCTTGGGTCACGAGCAAGGTCAGATCCGGCAACCCGTGCATCATCTCCCGAAACAGCGGTAGCGGAAGTTCATGTTCGGTCATAGCTCTCAATCGGCGCGGAACACTCGCTCCTGAGGGGTTTGGGGCAAGTGGGTATTTCCCTTGGGTGGTACGCATCATCAACGCGTAGAAGTGGTCGTTCGCCATAAAGGCGTGACGGCGCTCACACGGTGTCTTACCAGTCATTATCCAACGGCCTCAATCTCGCCGTTTGCGCTGCACGAGCGTTCAGTGCCAGCTAACGTTTCGCCGTGCAACGTCACCGAACTGCGGCGTCAACGGGTCTACCTAGAAACGAGCGTGATTTGAGCCCTGCCGATGAATGAAGTCATCGTTGACGGCTCCCGATTGCGCATCAGATACGCAGACGGAAGCGAGACCTCGTTGTCCAAGCTCTGGCTTCGCGACAACTGCCGGTGCACCTCGTGTCGAATCGTGGCGACAGGCGAACACCGCTACTTCGTTGGCGACCACGCGACCCTTCCTGACGCAACACACGCCGAGATCGCCGACGGTGCTCTCTCGGTCTCGTGGACCGACGGCCACACGACCATGTTTACCCAAGACGACCTCGAGTCGATCACGAAAACCTCACAACGTCGACATCAGACCCCGCAGCTGTGGGCCGACGAGTTCGATCCGCCACGATTGAGCTGGTCAGCAGTTACCACTGATCACCAGTCAAGGTTGGAGTTCTTCGAGGCATTTATGGTTCATGGCGCGGTAATCGTCACTGGTACTCCCACCCAATCCGGCGAGTGCATCCGATTCCTCGAACACCTCGAGTTGCCAATTCGAGACACGCCGTTTGATCGCCTGCACGATGTATTTTTTCGGGCCGATGGCTACAACGTCGCCCATACAGACGAACCCTTGCCGCCTCACAACGACTTCGCAAGCTATCAATGGCCACCGAGCGGCCAGATTCTGCATTTCTTGATCAACGAGGTGCAAGGCGGCGATTCGATTCTTGTCGACGGTTTCAAAGCCGTTGCCCGACTCGCCCAGCAAGACCCTGGAGCCGTCGAAGTGCTAGCCAGTATCCCGGTGGCGTTTCGTGAGCACAGCGACACGGCCGAGAGCTGGGCACGGGCTCCGTTGATCCGCCAGGACAGCCACGGCACAGTCACCGGTCTGCGATTCTCGAACCAGCTCATGCAGCCCCTGCCCCCAGACCAACCGCTACTCGACGAGTGGTACCAGGCGTATCACGGCCTGGCCCGCATTATCGCTGACCCCAAGAACCAGGTGCGATTCAGAAGCGAACCTGGCGATATGCAGGTGCTTCACGCCCACCGCATGCTTCATGCACGACACGGGTTCGACGGAACGAGCGGCAATCGCCACTTACAAGATACGTATTTCGAATATGACGATCTCGCCGCTCGTGCGGCCCTCGACGCAGGAGACCTTTGATGCCCCTCGAACACACTGTTGACTGGACCGAGATGCGTCATGGCTCACGTGCAGACTTTGAAATGCTTGGGCCGCTATTCGAAGACCATGCCCGAGGTGCGTTGGTCCAGAATCTTGTTGGCCTTCTCAATCTGCTGAAAGGGCCAAAACTGGGGTATCAGATCGACCGATATGACCACTCGCTCCAGAGCGGTTCTCGGGCAATGCGCGCCGGCGAGTCACCCGACATGATTGTGTCGGCGTTGTTGCACGACGTCGCCGACGGTTTCGCTCCCGAGAACCACAGCGAAGCGGCCGCCGCGCTGCTGGCCCCTTATGTACACGACGAGGCCATCTGGGTCGTCAAACACCATGGCATCTTTCAGGGCTACTACTACTTCCATCACGTAGGCGGCGACCGCGACGCACGAGACCGCTACCTCGACTCTCCCTGGTACGAATCGTGCACGCGTTTTTGCCGCGACTATGACCAGAACTGTTTTGACCCTGACTATCCGAATCTTGTAATTGACGACTTCATGCCAGTTCTGGCCGAAGTGTTCGCACGACCCAGTCGGGTCCCAGCAGTCGCTCCACTCAACAACTGATCCAACAGCGCGGCATCAGCGGTTGACGACCTTGCCGGTCGGCACGCCCTCTTCGTTTCGACGTCGACGCGGAATAAGGTTCGCAGCGACGCTCGATGCGCGCGCTGGGAACGGCACCCATCGGCGCTGACGCTCCTGCGGCATGCCGTCTTTGGACACAATCCGGTACAGGATGAACATCGAGATCGTCGTAAAGAAGCCGGTGATCGACCAGAAAAACATGCGAGGACCGATTGTTGACATGAGCGTCGCTGCGATCAGAGGGCCGATAACTGCGCCGGCGCCGTTGACTCGAACCAGCGTGCCGCTGGCACCCAGAATCTCTTCCGCGTACAGCCAGTCGTTTGAGTACGCAACCGTAAGAGAGTAGAACGGGAACATTGCGCCGCCCATGAGGAACATTGCCACGATCGCGAGCTGTGATGACTCGGCAACAGCAAGAGCGAACAGAGGGGTGACGGCCGACGCGACGCCCACCCCAAACAAGACGCCACGGCGCGGCACCCTGTCTGACAACCACCCGATCGGCCACTGAAAGATCAATGCGCCAACCATTGGTGCGGCGATGAACAGCGACAGCTGACCGGAGGGCAAGTTCACCTGCGACGCGTAGACAGCGCTCATGCCCATGAGCGCTCCGGCGCCGGCACCACTGAAAAACGACGACGCCAACCCTGTTGGAATTTTCTTCTTGAGCTGAGCGAATCCGATCGCGTCTGGGATCGCGAGCGGTGGAGCACTCGATGCGGAAAGGGTGACGGGCACCAACGACAACGACACCAGCACAGAAACCAAAATGAACAGTGCAAAGCCCGACTGATCGCGCACGTTGAGCAACATTTGACCCGCAGCAGCGCCGCCCATCGTCACGATCATGTACACCGACAACAGACGTCCCCGGGTTTTATTCGTCGCCAGATCGTTTAGCCACGATTCCACCACTACGTACAGCCCCGCCATGCACCCGCCAAAGACGAATCGGGTCGTCGCCCATGAGACGGGATTCACAGCCAATGCTTGAACCAACACCACCGTCGAAGCGAGCGATGCAAGAGCAGCGAACACCCTGATATGGCCGACCTGACGCAAGGCGTGTTCGGTATAGGAAGTACCAGCCAGAAACCCGGCGAAGTACGCGGCCATGATGATGCCAGTGACCGTCACATCGAAGCCTTCGGCGTCGCTGCGCACACCAAGCACCGACCCGTTGAGCCCATTGCCGATCATGACCAGACCAAGACCCAGAAAGAGCGCCCAGGTTGCTGCCGCCACCGAAGTGGTCGCGAGCCATGGCTGTCCAGCGACGCCCTCGAGTTCTTGCGCAGTCGCCGCTTCGGCTGCGGAATTTGGAGGCGTCGAGGCTTGGGGACGCCGGGTGACGTCAGTCGTCACTGGATTTGAGCTGGCGGTCGTACGGCACCGTCGTTATCGAACGGTCGAGATGGTGATAGTCGCTCGCTTCGGCGCCATAAAGCGCCACCGTCGTCGAAAGACCCGTGGGTAGGTCAAGCGTGCCGGCGGCAATCGAAAGGTGACCGGGCTTGTCTGACGCTCGCCAAAACAATGTCGATCCGCAGGTTTTACAAAACCCGTAATCCACGGTGTCTGTCGATGCGTACCACTGCAGTGTTGCGTCGGCATCGAATACGACGTCGCGGAGATCGGCAGCCGTCGCCGCCATGAAGTGTCCCGTGATACGCCGACACGGCTCGCAATGGCAATTTGCTACCGAGCGAGGCTCGCCGGTTATCCGGTATCGCACTCCTGCGCATGCGCAACCACCGGTCGATGCCATGTGAGCTTCCTTTGTTCGCGATAGCGCATTGAACGTTTGATCAGTGCGTTGAGTGCGCGAACTATGCCAGATCAAAACGAAATCAGCCAGCATCTTTTTGTCTCTACTTTTGTCGCACCAGGCCGTAGCGCTCGTTTGGCGGGGCCGAAAGCCGCTACTGTCACAAAATGGGTTGGTTACACAGGCTGAGGTCGATGAAGCCAACAACGTCGCTTTCACGACCGATCACCCCCACGAACGGTCGCGTCACCCGAGATGTGATTGGCCCAACGGGTTGGCTCTCTTCGAATGCTTGGGCCCAACTCGACCAGCACGGCGAGGCCTACCGCCAGTCGTTCGACCGGCGCTTGCCGCCCAGCTTGTTTGTCTCTGAACGAGACCGGGTGCGGGCAAACCAACCAATGCCGATACGTGAGCGTTGCATCGAGGACTACAGCGAGCGCCACGCCAACAGCCAGAAGCCCTGATCAGGATCATAGGCGGCGGCTAGTTCGTGGTTCCCACCACAAGCAATGCGTCGATTTCTCCAAGCGCGGTGAGATCGACGAGTTGTCCGGTTTCGGGATACAACAACTGCAGAGACTGGCCTCGAGCGATCGCGACAAATGAGCTGTCAGGGGCCCATGCCGGTGCCGATTCGCCAGCCGTTACGCCGGCAAGCGTCCGCTCGCCGCCAGTGCCGGGGTAGAGCGACCACATGTTGTCGATACGAGCAAGCACCCAAGCACCATCTGGGCTAACACTGAAATCACTACCGGCATCTACCGGAAGTCGTACCGGGTCGCTGTTTAGTGACCCATCTGACAGCAGCGAGTCACTTGACACTGTCTCAAGCTCATAGCGACACTTCAGCGACTCGTCGCAATCCTCATAGATCGTTGCCCCCACGCTCGCAGCAACCGCTCGGCCATCGTTGATTTTGACGAGGCTACTGGCCTGACCTGTTACGGCATACGTTCCGCCGGTGCGCGGCGTGACGAGGACGCCGCGCCTCTGTATGGCGATGAACTCGGCTCCGGTGGGAAGCACCACATTCGGTATCGGCAACCCGGCGGTCATGAGGCCGATCGATGTTGGGGTACTAGTCAATACTGCAATGGTGCCCGGGCTAGCTGAGTTGACAACCGTGTAGTTGTTCGAGACGAGATACCCAACGTCAGGGCTGCGCGGATTCAGCGCCCAGGTGCGGCCACCAAACGCAAGTAGCGAGTAATTCGCCACGGTTGCAAAGTCTTGCGCGATCTCCAATTCGAGCGGGGTGACTCCTCGATGGTCGAGCATGACGAATTGCTCGTCAGAGACATACGCGACCGCGTAGTTCGTCGCATCTGTGTCGATCACATCTGTGAACAGACCTGCAACAGATTCGTCATTCAGATGAGCGCTCGACGGCGGTATCCCGCCGCGGCGATCAGCGGGCGCTGACTCTCGCTCGTCGACTACCAAACGGTCGCCTGCCGCGCCAGTATCGGGTTGCGCATCGACGCCAGTTGCCGCGTCGTCAGTTTGCGGCTGCACGACAGAGGCCCCGCCGGGATCTGGTTCGTCGTTCGAACCTGAAAACACCGTGAGCGCAACGAGCGCTGCAACCGCAACCAGCAGCGCCGCCGCGCCAAGAACCATGCCGCTTCGGTCTGAACTTCGATCATTCAATGACGAATCATCGGGCGAGACGAATTTGTCAGCGAGACCAATGTCGAAGACAGGTTCGTTGCTCATCTGTGACATAGCTATCACACGCCGCTGTTTCGCTGGGCGCGTGCACCCCAACCCCAGACGACGACCTTCCCGCCAACACCAGGCGACCACAGTGCTACATTCGAAAAGTCAACGCGGGGGCGTTGATGCGACCGGCGGCCACTTTCCGTCGTTTCGCTCAACAAAATTTGAGGTGAATCTCGCGTCATCGCGCGGTATGCCCACCTCTGGAGGTCAAGTGCCTGAGCCGATCGTTCGACTCGAAAATGTGTTCAAAATCTTCGGAAGCCAGCCTCGCGGCCGGGCGCTTGAGCTCGCCAAAGCTGGAGTCGTCAAGAACGACGTACAAGCGGCAACCGGCCATGTAGTCGGTATGTCTGACGTGAGCTTCGACGTGTACCCGGGTGAGATCTTCGTGATCATGGGCCTTTCGGGCTCCGGCAAATCGACCGCTATTCGCACGGTAAACAAGCTGCACGAAATCACCGACGGCAAGGTGTGGTTCGAAGACATCGATGTGCAATCGCTGAGTGGCACCGACCTACAAGATTTTCGCCGAGAGAAGATGGCGATGGTGTTTCAGCACTTTGCGCTCTTCCCCCACCGTTCCGTGATCGACAACGCCGGCTACGGGCTCAAGGTCAAGGGAATCGACAAGGTCGAACGCGACAAGCGCTCGATGGTCGCTCTCGATCTTGTCGGGCTGGGCGCGTTCGCTCAGTCGCACCCGCACGAACTGTCGGGCGGCATGCAACAACGCGTCGGCCTCGCCCGTGCATTGGCAGCGGACACGCCTGTGATGTTGATGGACGAAGCCTTTAGCGCTCTCGATCCGCTGATTCGACGTCAGATGCAAGACGAAATGATGGAGATCCAGAAGGAACTCGAAAAGACGATTCTCTTCATCACGCACGATCTCAACGAAGCTCTTCGTATCGGCGACCGTGTGTGCATCATGAAAGACGGCGCCGTTGTACAGATCGGCACCCCCGAAGAAATCCTCACACAACCAGCGACTGGCTACGTCGCTGAATTCGTGCAAGACGTCGACCAAGGTCGCGTGATCGAAGTGCACGAGGTCATGGTTGATCCCGAGCCGCTCTCTGCTTCAACGAATCTCAAAGAAGCCATGCTGCAGCTCGGTGATCGTGCGGGAGCATTCATCATTGACGGAGACGGCAAGCCAACACACATGCTCACCGCCGCCGACGCGGTGCGAGCCATGGTCAACAACATCGGCTTCGCAGAGTGCTGCCGGGTCGACTTCGAGACAACATCGGCCACAGCAACCCTCAACACGGTCTACGCGTCGTCAGGTCGAGGAATGCCCATAGCTGTTATCGATGACGACGGGCGCCTGATCGGCAACCTGGATCCCCGGCACATTATGCAAGAAATGGGCCGAGTCGAGAATCTCATAGATGGCTTCGAGCGAGAGGTATTCATGTGATGAATTTCATCGCGCAGAACCCCAAGATCACTGACGACAAGGTGCTCGACGAGTGGCGAATTCCCTTTGGCGACTGGTACGACCAGGCCGTCGACTGGATTGACAACGAACTCAAGCCCATCCTTGACTTCGTCGACTGGCTCTTCAGCCTGTTGGTCGATTTCGTCAATGACACAATCCTTCTCGGACCACCGTGGTTCGTCATAATTATCGCCTTCTTCTTCATCGGCTGGATCGCCCAGAACATCAAGGTCGGCATTTTCTCTGCTGTCGCGCTCATTATCTGCGCGTTGATGGGGACCGGCTACTGGGAGCAAACCGCCAAGACAATTGGCTTTATCGCCGTGGCGGTGCTGCTCTGCACTGTTATTGGCATACCCATTGGCGTGCTCGCAGGGCGAGTTGACTCGTTCTGGGCCAGCGTGCGACCCGTGCTCGACGCCATGCAGGTTGTGCACTCTTTTGTCTACATGTTGCCCTTCGTCTTCTTCTTCGGTATTGGTGAGGTCGCGGCAACCATCGTGACCATGGTGTTTGCGCTTCCGCCTCTAATCCGATTAACCAATCTGGGTATCAGACAGGTCCCCGAAGATGT
>CALKPY010000069.1 GCA_937991435.1 uncultured Acidimicrobiales bacterium | reverse complement strand
AGCATGTGACGACCTTTTCTGGGCGTCGCCAAGCGACAGCACCTACGAAACGTTTGGTGCGACCTGCGGTGGGCTGTACGACCTCGACACTGATAACCCATCGACCTGCGATGATGACGACGACAGTGACGGTTCTGGAGTTGTCGCTGGTGCATACGGCGACGACCCTCGTCTCGATCTGTTGTGGGACACCTGTGAGTCCGGCGATATGGCTTCGTGTGACGCGCTTTTCTGGGAGTCACCAACCGACAGCGAGTACGAGCTGTTCGGCGGAACCTGCGGTGGCGAATTTGAGATGGCGGATAGCCCATACAGCTGCGAAAACCCCGATCAACCCGCGCCGGGGGCTCTTGGCGACGGCAACACCTACGGCGACAACCCAGAACTTGATGACCTGTGGGATGCCTGCGAAACCGGCGACGGCCAGGCCTGCGACGACCTGTTTTGGGGCTCTGCTGGCGACAGCGACTACGAAAACTTCGGCAACACGTGTGGCTTGCGATTTGACGTCGACGATGTTCCGCTCAGCTGCGCTGACACAATCTGACACGACCCCTCCCTGAGGGGTGGTGCTATCGGTGGGGCATGCATCGATGGTGGCGTGGTTACAACACCGATTCAACGACAGCCCAGTCGACGGCTCCGCCTTGAGCGGCGACTGGCGCTCCGTCGCGGTCATAGAGCACCCAGTACGGCTGGCTGGTGACGCCGAATTGCCGCCACGACTGGAATGACACGTCGTAGATCATTGGCAAGCCACCGGTGCCCGTGCGCGAAACGAACTCAAACGCGAGGTCGAGCGAGTCGAGCGGCGCTGCTCCGGCACCCATTCCGATCACATTGAGGTTTGGATTTTGTTGCGCAAACTGCGCAACCGCCGGACCTTCGGCGATGCAGCTCGGTCAATGAGGTGCCCAGAACCACAAAAGTGCAGGTCCTTCGGGCGAAGCACCTGCAAGCGAGATTGTCTGCCCGGTGTTCAAATCGACCACAGAAACGTCGTTGAGAGCAATGCGCACAGCCGCCGAAGGAACTGTTGGCGTGGGTACCGGCAGTGTCGGGGTCGCACTGGCCACAGGAGGCGCCGTTGGGATTTCTGTCGCAGCCGCTTCTGGGGTCGGCGTCATCACAGCGAGCGCTTCGCCCGTTGCAGCGACCTGCGGTGAAGCGGTTGCGGTCGGCCTGATAGGTGTATCCGTTGCCGTGGGCGCGACCTCTGTAGTAGTCGGTTCAGCCGGAAGCGTCGCCGCAGGGGCGGAAGTTGACGCAACCGTGGGCTCCGCTGTAGCCGGCTCAGAAGATGAGTCCTTGGCGTCGGCGGGCACCAACGGCGCAGTTGTGGCAATTGCCGTCGCCTCGACGCCAGCGGCAACACTCGATGCTGAGTCGCCGATCTCGGCGTCTGCCGCGCAGCTAGACAAGACAGCGAGACCTGCAGCCATAATCAACGCTGTCGACGAATGTCGAGTTCCGAAAAGCAAGACTGTGGCCACGTCGTCAAAGATAGTTGGTCGGTGCGGTACGGTTGGGTCAGATGTGTGGCCGCTATGTTTCTGCGACCTCGCCAGACGTCATCGCCGACTATTTCGGCGCCACGATCGTCAGCGAGAGCTTCGCCGACTCGAACTACAACGTTGCGCCGACGGCGTCAGTTCCTGTCATCGTTGAACATGACGGCAACCGCTCACTTACCTCGCAACGCTGGGGGCTCGTTCCGTCCTGGGCCAAGTCGATACGAATTGGCGCGAAGATGATCAATGCTCGCTCCGAAACCGTGGCGCAGAAAAGCGCCTTTCGCGCTGCGATCAAGCGGCGTCGATGCGTAATTCCTGCCGATGCGTTTTACGAGTGGACTGCGACTGTCAACCCAGCCGACGGCAAGCCAATGAAACAGCCGTGGTGCATCACCAGAACTGATGGGGAGCTGTTCGCCTTCGCAGGCATCTTCGAGGTTTGGCGCGACCCTGAACTCGCCGACGACGCACCGAAGTTGTTCAGCTGCGCGATTCTCACCACGGGTGCGAACACCGCGATGAGCAAAGTGCACGACCGCATGCCCGTGATGGTCGCGCCCCACCTCTGGGATGCCTGGATAGATCGTGATGATGGCGATGGCGAGTCGCTGCTGAGCTTGCTCGAGCCGATTCCCGACGCGCTGATTTCAATTCATGCCGTCAGCACGGCTGTCAATAACTCGCGAAGTTCGGGCGCTGAATTGATGAACCCGGTGGCCATCGACGAGGCACAAACTTGTTCGCAAGGGCAGCTGCTATGACCCAAAGCGTCGTCTCGCCCGGGCCCGATTGGTTCGCGCAAGTGCGCTCGTCAATCGAGCGTATGTGGAAACGATTTGACCGTGCCGTGCTCAGGCTGCAAGGGCGAGTTGACACTCCTGCCTATGACCAGTGGCTGCCGTATCTGTTTTTCGCCGTGCAATCTTCGGTCCTGATCGCTCTGGTGCTCGCACGGCATCATTCGATGCGCATGGGTACTGAAACAGCCAAGTATGCCCAGGCTGTTTGGCAGATCAGCGAGGGCTTCAGGCCCGAAACAACCCTGGCTGATGGCAATGTGATCGCCGAACAAGGGTCACTCATTTTGTATCCGGTCAGCGTGCTCGCCGATCTGTTTCCACGTACCGAAACGTTGCTCGTTCTCAAGGCGCTAGCGCTTGCGGCAACACTCATTCCCTTGTGGCGATTGGCTCGACGGCACGGTTTGCTCGGGATCGGCGGCACTACCGCCGTTTCGGTCTCGTGGTGTCTGTATTCGGCAGTGCACGCCATGAACGCAGGCGACTTTCAGCCGGCGATACTCGCGGTTCCGGCCCTTATGTGGGCCGTGCTTTTTGGCTTCGATGGTCGTCGCGAATGGATGATCGTCGCCATTGCCTTTGTGTTGGCGTGTCGAGCCGATCTCGGATTGGCCGTCGCTGGCCTTGGCGTGTTGCTGCTGCTTGAGCGCAAACGCGAGGTTGGCCTGATCGCGCTGCTCCTCGGATTTGGTTGGTTCCTCGTGGCTCTCTACGCGCTACAGCCGTGGCTCGGCGATGGCGGATACGAGTTTTTGGCCCCGTACGCCGAGTTCGGCGCAAGCCCATTGCGGGTGCTCTGGGGCATCGTGACGTCACCGGTGGACTTCATCAAGCTTGTCTTTTCGCCCGACAACTTTGAAGTGATCGTGATCTTGTTGGCGCCGGTGCTGTTCCTGCCACTGACCGCACCTCGCTTTTTATTACCCGCCGTTCCGCTGTACGTCTTGTACATCGGCGCCGACGTGCGTATTGGCCGTCTGCGAGAAGCCGCCCAATATGTGCCAATCTCGGTGTTCGTCTTTGTGGCAACGGTGTTCGCTCTGCGCCAGTCGGGCCGCATTCTCGTCAAGCGCGTGCGCGTTGAGCGGCGTGTCGTCTTGGCGTTACTCCTTACATCACTCGTATTTTTCGTCCACGATGCGCCTTCGTCTCCCTACAACGAACCGTGGCAGTGGACTGAGCGAGATGAAACCGACCTTGCCCGCATCGCTGCTGTCGAAGCGCTGCCCGAAGGAAACCTCGCGATCCGTGCGTCGAGCACATTTCTGCCGTTGCTATCGGAACGACTTGGCGTGTACGAGCTGACTACGGTGATCGACGACTTCGACCTCGACCGTGATTCAGTGCTCGACCAAGCCGTTGAGAATGTCGATTGGCTGCTCTTTGATCGCAGCGCTGAAGGGCTCGATGACGAGCAACTCGATGTGTACCGCACCTCGCTCATTGGCAAAGGCTGGGAACTAGATCGCAACGACGAAGCGCGAATCGACATCTACCGGTTCACCGGCGTGATCGTTGCCCCTGTAGTCGTACCGGTCGAGCCCGAGTAGCCGAACCGGCAATCACACAGGCAGCTGGCCGCCGTCATCGACGCCAAGGATCTCGCGGAGCTGTGCCGCGAACCGGGCGAGTTCATCGTGATCGACCGGCGTCGAGGAATTTGCGAGGTCCATATCGCCCATGTCATTGACGGCGATCACATGCACATGGGTGTGGGGTACCTCGAAACCGGCGATCAGCTGCCCGACTCGGTTCGGAGAGAACGCCTCGCGAATAGCCACGCCAATCTTGTGTGCTACACGCATGAGATGCGCCGCCAACGACTCATCAAGATCGATCCATTGATCGATCTCGACGCGAGGAATTACGAGTGCATGCCCGTCGGTTACCGGGTTGATCGACAAGATCGCGACGCACACGTCGTCAGACCAAACAAAGTGTCCGGGAAGTTCGCCGTCGATGATGCGCGTGAAGACCGATGCCATGGCGGCTCATCGTAGGCTTTGACGATGGCAGGCAGGGGTAAGCACACTCCGATATTCGACCGTGACGGCACAGACGAAGGCGGTGACGAAGTTCTGACCGTGCCAAATGCGTTCACCTTCGCCCGCCTTTTGTGTATCCCGATTTTCGTCTGGCTCATATTCGGGCCCGAGCGCCGCTTTGCCGCAGCGGTCATGCTCGCCGTGCTCGGTGCCACTGACTGGGTCGATGGGTACCTCGCTCGACTTCTTGACCAGCGGTCCAAGTTTGGTCGGGTCTTTGACCCCACGGTCGACCGTTTGCTGTTTCTGGTGGCGCTCGTCGCAATGGTGATCATCGACGCCGCGCCTGCTTGGTTTCTGCTCGCCGTGTTCGCCCGCGAAGCCTTGGTATCGGTCGCAGCGCTTTGGCTTGGTAGCCAAGGGGTTCGGACTGTTCACGTGAGCTGGTGGGGCAAAGCAGCGACCTTTGGGCTGTTGTTCGCATTGCCCCTATTCCTCGCGGCGTCAGCCGACCCGCCCGGTGAGTCGATCTATCGCACCCTGGCCTGGCTTGTCGGCGTGCCATCGCTCGTGCTGAGCTGGTCGTCTGCGGCTGGCTATGTGCCACTACTCAAGAGGTAACCCTCCACTTGAAGTGTAGGGCTCGTGCATATGGGCTACGGTCTTCAGCTGTGCTCGTGCCCGCCGATCTGCTGTACTCCGAAGACCACCAATGGGTGCGTGTCGAGACCGCTAGCGACGGCTCCTCCCGGCTCCGAATCGGTCTTACCCACTACGCACAAGACGCGCTGGGAGAAGTGACGTTGGTGGCACTACGTGCCCCAGGTACGGATCTCGATGCGGGCGACGAGATGGGAGAAGTCGAGGCTCTCAAAGCAATTAGCGATGTCTATATGCCAGTCTCTGCGACTGTCGTCGACCACAACCCATTGCTTGCTTCGGCGCCTACATCGGTGAACTCGGATCCCTACGGCGCCGGCTGGCTCTGCACGGCGGTCCCCGCGGAGCCGACGGCAAAAGGGCTGGCAAAAGGGCTGCAGGCATTGCTTACGCCCGACGCCTATCTGGCCCTGATCGGAGACACCGCAGATGTCTGAAATTGTTTGTAGTCGATGTAGCCACCCCAATAGCGAAGCGGCTAACTATTGCTCGTCGTGTGGATTTGATCTGCATCGGCCTGTCGAGGAGAGCACGGCCGAAACCGTGATCGACTTTTCGCAACTCGAAGCGCCAGAATCGCCAGGCGTCGGGTCGTTTGTCATCAAGCGGGGCGGGCTCGCTGGATCACGGTTCGATCTCGCTGGTGACCTCACGAGCATTGGTCGGCACCCCGAAAGCACCATCTTCCTCGACGACGTGACGGTCTCTCGCCGACATGCCGATGTTCGGCGCGAAGGCGACGGATTCGTCATCGCTGATGTCGGATCGCTCAACGGCACCTACCTCAATCGTGAACGCATTGAACTGGCCAAGTTGCGTTCTGGCGACGAAGTCCAGATTGGCAAGTTCAAACTCGTGTATCTCGTGGCCGAAGCATGAGTGAAATGCACGACGAGTCATCGCCGCCCGAATCGACCCAGCGCCTTGCTATCGGCGAAGTTCTCGCCTCGCTCCAGACCGACTTTCCTGACGTATCGATTTCCAAGATTCGGTTTCTCGAATCTCGGGGGCTCGTAAACCCCGATCGGGCGCCGTCGGGTTATCGCAAGTTCGCCCATGCCGATGTCGACCGGCTGCGATGGATCCTCACGATGCAGCGCGACCACTTCCTGCCGCTGCGTGTCATCAAGGAACGCATTGAGCGCGGTGAAGTCGGCGTGCCGACGCCAGCAGTGCCGGCTACAGCAGGCGCCGGTGTTGAGGTTGATGGCGCGGCAGCGACACCTGTCACGGCAGCGCCACCGGCAGCTGGTGTTCGTGCTGTGTCGGGCCGATTCCGGCCGCAATCAGCGCACGACGAGTACACCGTCGAAGAATTCGGGCGCCACGCTGGACTCACCGGCGCCCAGATAAACGATCTTGAGCAGTTCGGTCTTATTGAGCCACATGCGACGCCAGCGGGCGATCGTTACGCATCAGACGAATTGCAGGTCGCGAAAGCTGCTGCCAAGTTTCTGCAACACGGCATCGAACCTCGCCATCTGCGGGCTTGGCGGATCGCTGCCGAACGCGAAGCAGGCATGCTCGAACAGATCATTGCCCCGCTCGCTCGCCAAGGCGATGCTGAAGCAATGCGGGAAGCATGCGAGGTGGCCGACAACCTGATTGAAACCGGCAATCGCATTCGTGAGACGATCATTGCGAAGTCGCTCATCGCGGACCTCGGTCTGCAGAGTGACTGAGTCGGTAGGGTTGACATCGTGATTGCCATGGAACTCGTCGGCGTGCGCGTCGAAATGCCGAGCAACACGCCCATCGTTCTGCTGCAGGAGAACGAAGGGGAGCGGCGCATGCTTCCTATCTTCATTGGACAGCACGAAGCCAAAGCGATCGCTCGAGAACTCGAAGGCGTATCGACCGAGCGCCCGATGACTCACGATCTTGTGCGCGATCTCTTGGTCGTACTTGCGGCAACGCTCGAAAAAGTTGTCATCACTGATCTTCGAGACAAAACGTTCTTCGCTGAAATGCACCTCGTTCAGGGCGACACGACACAGATCATTTCGTGTCGACCCTCAGACGCGGTGGCTATTGCGGTGCGAACACAAGCGCCGCTCTTTGCCGCCCCACACGTTGTCGAAGCTGCTGGCTTCTTGCCAGAAGACGGCACCCTGGCCGACGGCGACGACAACGAAGCATCTGAAGAGGTGCTCGATGAGTTCCGGGAATTCATCGACAACGTGAATCCCGAAGACTTCATGGGTGGCTCGTAGCGCCAGCTTCTGTGGGCCGATAGTTCTGCTCGTGTTCCTCTTGGGGAACAGTCGTTGACTTCGGCCACACGAACGGCGTACTCTCACCCAACGACACCAGCGTAATTTCGACGCTGTGACCCGTCGAGACCCACCACGAGAGGCACCCATGACGCAGGCTGACGGCTTCACCGCCAAGCTCACGGCAGAGATCGTAGGTATCACCTACCGCCAACTCGACTACTGGGCGAGAACAGATTTGGTTAGGCCCACGTCTCCTGCGGCCGGAAGCGGCAGCCGCCGTTCGTACTCCTACAAGAATCTGCTCGAACTCAAAGCCGTAAAAAACCTGCTCGACGCAGGCATCAAACTTGAGTCGGTGCGCTCGGCGTTTGGGTACCTCCGCGAAGAACTCGATCAGGACCCGACTGAGGTCAATCTGGTGATCAGCGGTAAAGGTTCGGTGCTCGTGCGAAACGGTGAGCAGATCATTGACTTGCTGCGCGAGGGCCAAGGGGTGCTCAACGTGCTGCCGTTGGCGGGCGTGAAGAGCGAAGTCGATGCCCGCATCGTCGAGCTCCATCCTGATATGGCAGCGGTCACCCACCTCGTTACGAACACAGCAGTAGCGAACTAGCGACCTGCTCGACTAGCAGGTTGTCGGCTGCGGTCAGCAAGCGAACCACGCCACAGCGTGGTTCGCCTTAGCCGAACAAGTGCGTTTGCTACGAGCTCAGCACTGCCTGGACTGCTTCGAGGTCAACGCGCCCTGGCGATGACTTGGTTTCGTTTCCGTCGGCGTCGTACAAGATCCAGTACGGCTGACTTCGCACGCCGAATTCTTGCCACGACGGAATCGCCCGATCGATGTCCCAGATCATTTTGATCTCGCCACCACCGGTGCCGGTCGAGTCCATGAACTCCTGCGCTTGGGCAATGGTGTCTTGTCCGCCGAGGCCAACAACTGTCAATTCAGGATTCTCTCGCGCTAACTGCGCGACTCCGGGCCCTTCGGACCGGCAGGTCGGTCAATGAGGTGCCCAGAACCAGACCAACGCAGGTCCGGTCACATTGAGGTCGTTCATGGCAATCGTGTCGCCCGTGAGCAGATCGATCGCGGGCAACTCGGGGAGCGCCACTGGAGCCCCGGCTGCGATGCCTTCGTCGGTTGAGGCTGCGATGCTTTCGTCGGTTGAGGCTGCGATCACCTCTTCGCTGGCGCCTGGTGTATCGGCGTCGTCGCCTGCAGGTGCTGGCGGGTCGGCTGATACCGCAGGATCTTCGGTTTGGGTGGTGTCTGGTGCCGTGGCATCGACGTCGGTGGCGGTGTCAACCGCAGCCGAAGCAGCGGTGTCCAACTCGGCAGCGACGTCATCGACGGCTGATTCAGACCCACAGGCAGATGCGAACAGCGCGAATGCAACGCCGGCTGCGGCAAGTTTGGGGGAAGTCACAGCTCTATTTGAGCAGATCTACGGCCTGTTGTGACAGCAGGTGGTCTGCAAGCACCAAAAGAGTCATGGCCTCGACCATTGGAACCGCCCGTGGAAGCACGCAGGGGTCATGGCGGCCCTTGGCTGCAAGCTCCACGGCATTGCCGTCGCGGTCAACGGTTTGTTGGGGTGACGAGATGGTTCCGGTGGGCTTGAACGCCGTTCTGGTGACGATCGTTGCACCATTGCTGATGCCACCCTGCACGCCGCCTGAATAGTTGCTGGCAGTCGTTGGAAGATGGGGTTCATCGCCAGGAAGAAAGGGATCGTTGTGCGCGAGCCCGGTCATAACCGTGCCACCGAATCCTGAGCCGATCTCGAATCCCTTGGCGGCAGGTAGCGAAATGATGCCACCGGCCAAATCGGCGTCGAGCTTGCCGAATACTGGCGTGCCGAGACCGGGCGGCACGTTACGAGCGACGCAGGTGACCACGCCGCCGAGCGAATCGCCATCGCGGCGGGCTTGTTCAATGGCAGTTGTCATGGTCGCCGCAGCGGCCGGGTCAGGGCACCGAGTGGGGTCTGCTTCGACTTGAGCCAATGTGACAGCCGCTTCGTCGACGTCGGCTTCGATGGTGTGCACGCTGCTGACCCACGCGAGCACTTCAATGCCGCATACATGGGCGAGGAGCTTGCGGGCGATTGCGGCGGCGGCGACTCGCCCGATGGTCTCGCGAGCGCTGGCGCGCCCACCGCCCTGCCAATTTCGAATGCCGTATTTTGCTTCGGTCGTGAAGTCGGCGTGCGATGGCCGGAATACGTCTCGCATGTGGTCGTAGGCGCCCGGGCGGGCGTCGTTGTTGCGGACCAGCATGGCGATTGGCGAACCGATCGTCGTGCCTTCGAAGGTGCCTGACAGAATTTCGACCTGGTCAGCTTCGTCGCGTTGGGTCACCAGACGGCTCTGTCCCGGGCGGCGCCGGTCAAGATCAGGCTGAATATCGGCTTCGGTGAGCGCCAGCCGCGACGGGCAGCCGTCGACAATGCAGCCGACACCGCCGCCGTGGCTCTCACCAAAGGTAGTGACGCGAAAGAGGCGTCCGAAAGTACTCGACACGACGACGATGATACGGAAGCGCAGCCCTCAAGCGCTCAGAGTTCGAGCAGCGCCTGTTCCACAACCTCAGACAACGCCGGGTGAATGTAGAGCGGGCCGCGAGCCATGTCATCAACGGTCAGGTCGAATCGCATACCAAGAACCAGTTGCTGCACGAGCAGGCTGGCTTCGTGACCAATGATGTGGGCGCCGAGCAGAAGTCGTGTCTCAGGGTCTGCAATGACTTTGCAGAAGCCGTGGTCGTCTTCCATGGCCCAGCCATAGGCGGTAGCTGCGTAGGGCTGTGTGTGGGCGATATAGGGGCGTCCCTCGGCGATCAGCTGTTCTTCGGTCTGGCCGACCGTTCCTACCTGTGGGTGTGAAAACACAGCGGCTGGGGTGCCGCTGTAGTTCACCGTCTGCAGATCATCGGGATGGTGAATGTTGTGAGCGACCGCCCGCATCTCCGCGTTGGCGGTGTGCTTGAGCTGCATGGGGTTCGAAATGTCCCCCAGGGCCCAAATGCCGTCGACGCCAGTGCGTAGATGTTCATCGACTATGACATAGCCGGCTTCGTCGAGCGTCACGCCCGTGTTCGACACACCGAGCTGTTCCCCGTTAGGGATACGGCCAGTAGCAACGAGAAGTTCTTCGGCAACGATTGCGTCGGCGCCTTCGCGCTCGATGGTGAACACGCCGTCCGCGTGAGTCACACGAGTCGGTGCATGACCCATCTCGAGATTGAAGCGCTCGGCATAGACCTCGGTGAAACGGTCGCTCACCTCGCGGTCATGTGACCTGAGTAGACGGTCGCTGCGGTTGATTATCGTGACGTCCGAACCAGCCGCATCGAACACGTGGGCCAGTTCGCATGCAATGAAACCGCCGCCAATGATTGCCAAACGTGGGGGAGGCTCAGCGATACGCATGATGCTCGCCGACGTGTGAAATGGTGTGTCAGCGAGGCCCTCGATTGGCGGTACACGAGGCCGTGCCCCTGCCGCCAGCACGATGGTGTCGGCCGTGATCGTCTCGTCGCCGACCTGCACCTGCTTGTGTCCGGTGATGCGCGCATCGGCATTGAACACGGTCACGTTGTCGAGTGACTTGCGGTAGTCCTCGCCACCAGCGGCAATGGGGTCGATGCGATCGAAGACTCGCTCAACGAGTTCTGGCCAACGCAGACCGTCAGACGTGATGGACACTCCCAGGCGGTCGGCGGTCCGCGCATTTTCGACGATCGACGCCGGATAGATAAACATCTTCGACGGAATGCAGCCGCGGTTGAGACAGGTGCCGCCGAATACGTCGCGCTCGACAATGGCGATGTTCCAGTCATCGAAGTCCGAGGTGATGACAGAGTTGCCAGAACCGGTTCCAATGATGATCAGATCGAAATGTTGCACCCGTGGAGGTTACCGGGGAGCCTTGAGCCCCTCGAATGCCGCGATTGCAGATTCGGCGTGTTGTGGTGTCAGGCGGGTCAAGGTGCGCTCAGCGGGGTCAAAACACAGGCGGTGCAACTTGTCCGCGGGCATGCTGGCCAGTCCGCGGTACCTCGTCACCGTCGGCTGTTTGACGCCCTGAGCCTGCAGATCGTCGGTCAGACGCTTCCGTTGCTTGGCGGTCCACGCATGTAGCGGAGCTTCGAGCCGTTCGCTCGTGATCTCCCACAACGGTGGAAGCGCAGAATAAATCACGCCGTCGTTGAGCAGCGCAGGCAGCCAGCGGTGGAAGAACAACAGCAGCAAGGCGCGACTGTGAATGCCGTCAGCGTCAGGGTCGAGCATGAGCACGATGCGCTCGTACCGACGACGCTCGGGCACGTGCAGCTCGCCAAAGCCGGAACCGATGGCCTCAATCAGCGCACGGAACTGCACGTTCTCGCTGACCTTGACACGAGACGCCTTGCGAGTGTTCATCGGTTTGCCTTGCATGGCAAGAATCGCCTGCCATTGCGGATCTCTCACGATCTCGGCGGCGCCGAGCGCTGATTCGCCTTCGACAATGATCAGCTCGGAACCAGCGTCGAGACCGTGGACCTCGCAGTCGTGAAGGGACGGTTCGCGTCGACGCCTCACCGGGTGGCCCTCGCTGCGAGACGGTCGCAGTCAACACCGACGGTGGCAGCGAGCTCGATGATCGCTTCGGCGGCAACAACACGGCCGTCGAGTACGAGCGAGTCGTGGTTGGCTGCGAGCTCCTGACCGCTGTACAGGTAGTTCACGAGCATGCCGTGTGACTGTTCCATGCCGCGAGGCGAACGATCACCGCCAGGGTTCAGACGTTCAAGCCGGGCACCGTTACGCAGATGGAACCGTGCGACAGGGTCGGCGGGAAGACCGCGACTGCGAGCGCCGATCAGGTACGCAGCAGCGAGCTGGGTAAGCCGTTCCGTATCCGCAAGATCGGTGTCGGGATGGCTGTCCGCGATCCAGGCGGCCAGACCCGGAACCGGCGACAGGGTCGCGAAGGCGGTCACCTGCGGAAGCTCTTCAGCAAGTCGTGTGCTGACTCGTTTGATCAGGAAGCTGCCAAAGGAAATACCTCGCAGGCCGGTCTGGCAATTCGTAATCGAATAGAAGATTGCAGTGTCGACATCGGCAACATCTGTAATAGAGCCATTGGTCGTGACGGGCGAAGGTGCGTCGATCACACTCTGGATCGACGAGGCCATTCCCTTGGTCAGCGCCACCTCGACAAAGATGATCGGCTCGTTGGGTAACGCCGGGTGGAAGAAACCAAAACAGCGGCGGTCGCCATCGAGACGCCGGCGCAGATCATCCCAACTGCGAATTTCGTGCACGGCTTCGTACTTGATCAACTTCTCAAGAACATGTGCCGGGGTGGACCAGTCGAGCTGGCGCAGCTCAAGGAAGCCGCGATTGAACCATGACCGCAAAAGAAAGACGAGGTCGTTCTCAACGGGCCTCAGCCGAGGTTCTGTCTGCCGCCTCGACATGAGTTCGGTTCGCATGTGCAACAACATCTCGATACCACCGGGCGTGGTGTTGATCGCTCGAAAAAGCGCAATACGACTCGACTCGGCAGCCTGATGCAGCTCAACTGCATTGGTTTGGCTCGGGTCCGTTGTCCAGACCTCGATTGCGGCTGTGAGCAGTTGGGCGTCGGCACCAAGCTCATCGAGGAGAAAACCAAAGAACTCGGTTCGTTCGGCGTCTTCGAGTGATCCGTACCGCCGAACCAGCAACTCAGCCAGCGCTCGGCCGGCGACATCGCCCCGCAGCTGCAATAGCGCACGCGCTGTCTGTTGCGTCACCTTGACGATCGCACTCACCGCTGCATCGTAGAGGCGCACCGAAGCGGGGGAGCCGTGTTGTTGCGCTTTGGCCCGATGCAGGTGGAAAGTGCCCGTCAGTCGAGCACGATTGGTGCCCGTGACTGCTGACCTTTCTGCCGCGCCGTCTGCGCTTCCTGACATCGTGATGTCGGCTTACGGCCTGGCCGGATCGTCGATCTCGGTGCTCAATGGCGGGCGTACCAACCTCACCCTGCACGCGGCAACCGACCCTGATCTCGTGGTTCAACAGCTACCGGCTGGCTCTCATGACGATTTGTTGGGCGTCATGGAGAACCTCGTTCGGGTGACTTCGCACCTCGATTGGGCGCGTCGAACGGGTCCACAAGTCCATGATCCGTGGTACCCGCAGCTGGTACCGACCACGGCTGGCAAGCCGTTTCTCATGACCGAACAAGGAGACGTGTGGCGAGCGTTTGCATTTCGTCCTGGCCGAGTAGCGAGAGGCTCCCTGTCACCTGGCGTCGTATGTTCGATCGCGGAGATGTACGCCAGATTTACGACGGCGACCGACGATCTTGGTGGCCCTGACCTGCTGTGTACCACCGAGCGGTTCCACGATCTCAACGACGTACACGAGACGTTTACGTTGGCGATGTCTGATGGCGGCGGCGCGTATGACAGCGAAAGGACCGAAGCGCTGACGCCCTACATCGATCTCGTTGATCGATTGGTCCAACGTTGCCACCACACGGTTGCAGCCGACGGCCTTCTCGATATCGAACACCGCGTTGTGCACAACGACACCAAGTTGTCCAACGCCCTTCTGGATGAGGCTGCAACTGCAGCTGTTTCAGTACTTGACCTTGACCTGGTCATGATGGGGCCGGTGTGGCATGACGTCGGTGACCTGGTTCGCAGCGCGCTGTGGCACGCGGACCCTGCCGGCGGCGCGGCGCCGATCATGCAGCTCGATGTGATCCAAGAACTGCTGGGCGCGTACACGCGTGCGGCACGCCCGGTGCTCGCCGACGCCGAGATTGCGACATTCGCCGTCGCAGGTCCTCGCTTGAGCACCGAGCTCGGAATCAGGTACCTCACAGACCACATTCGTCGAACGCCGCGGTTGCGTGTCAGTCAACCGGGTGGGCACATCGAACGGGGTTTGGCGAATCTTCGGCTCGCTGATGAAATGTTCGACGCCTACGATGCGTTGCGCACCTATGTCGACACACTCGTCGACACTCGCTCCTGATCGTTGAAGGAAGCCCATGAAGTGGACCAGTTCTGATCGCGCCGACCGCAACTTTCGCGATGCCCGCACCGGGGGCTCAACCCGTGGTGGCGGCCGAGGAGGCGCGGCTGCGGGGGCCGGCGGTATGGGAATCATCGGTCTCATTTTGGCACTGCTGTTTGGCGGCAACATTCTTGGTGATGCCGGCACAGCATCGGGCAGCGCTCTCGACTCAGTTGGCGGAAGCTCGACGTCGACCAGTCGCACGCTCGACGATTCGAGTGAGCAGTTCTTCAACTTCCTGCTCGTCGATGTTCAGGACTTCTGGGTCGACAAGTTCGAAGAGAGCGATATCCGTTACGAAGAAGCAACACTGACGCTGTTCGACACGCCAATTCGCTCCGGCTGTGGCTCAGCAACCGCTCAGATCGGCCCGCATTACTGCCCGCTCGACAAGGGCATCTACCTTGAACTCGGCTTTTTTGAAGACATTCTTGCCCGGCGCTTTGGCGCCACCGGCGACTTCGCCCAGGCCTATGTCGTAGCCCACGAATTCGGACATCACGTGCAGAACGAACTCGGTATCTCAACGTGGGTACGGCAAGAGCAACAATCGTCACCTCGCAATGCCAACAACCTGTCGATCCGTCTCGAGCTTCAGGCCGATTGTCTTGCAGGGGTGTGGGCCGCGTCTGCCGAGGACCGCGGACTGCTCGACCGTGGTGACACACGCGAAGCACTCGATGCTGCGGCGGCCGTCGGTGATGACCGAATCCAACAATCGTCTGGGCAGCGCATTGATGAACATAAGTGGACTCATGGCTCCTCTGCGCAGCGTCAAGAGTGGTTCGACCGCGGCTTTTCCACCGGTGACACCGAACAATGCGACACGTTCGCTGGTTGATCTTGCTCTGAGGGTTCCTGCGCCACAGGGTCGTCGGTGTTTCGAGCAGAGTCGTTGACCATGTCCGATCGTCTCAACGCGGCTATCGAGGCCGCCCAACGGTGGGCGATCTTTGACCCTGATCCTGTTACCCGTTCGGCCATCGATCGGTTGGTTGACGTGCAATCGCCGCGTCTGATGCCGATGTTTGAGGGCCGGATCGCCTTTGGAACCGCAGGCCTCCGCGCGCCGGTGGGGCCGGGACCGAACGGCCTCAATGCGTTAGTGGTTCGCCAAACCGCGGCAGCGGTCGCTCAGTGGTTGGGTCATCGCCACAGCGATCGCGTGCCCCTTGTACTCGTTGGGTACGACGCACGCGCGACGTCTGCGTCGTTCGCCCGTCACGCAGCATCGGCGCTTATCGCAGGCGGCGTTGAGGTTCAGCTCGCTGACCAGTGGTTGCCGACCCCCGTTGTTGCGCATGCGCTCATCGAGTGCGATGCCTCAGCCGCAATCGTGATCACCGCAAGCCACAACCCCGCCCCAGACAACGGCTTCAAGTTGTACCTCGATGACGGAATCCAACTCGGATCGCCCGTTGACCTCGAAATTGCGTTGCTTATCGATGAGCTGGCAAGCACATGGCACGAGATGGGAGTCACTATTGATGACACATGGCCGACCGTGCGCCCGTCTGAAGTGGCAGATGATTGGCTGAGGGCCCATCGGTTGGCAGCAGCTGGGGCCTGCTACACGCAGCACCGTGCTGTTCGCGTGGCCTATACGGCCATGCACGGTGTGGCCGGCCAACCTGTCATGCAGGCGTTTGAGACAGCCGGCTTCGCCGCACCGGCGGTCGCAGCAGTTCAGTTTGAGCCAGATCCACTATTTCCGACGGTTAGTTTCCCGAATCCCGAAGAGCCAGGAGCCCTTGACCAGCTCGTGGCTGTCGCTGAGTCGGTTGGCGCTGACATGGCAATCGCCAACGACCCCGACGGTGACCGCATGGCAATGGCGGTTCTGAACCGTGCCAAAACCAGCTGGGTCAATCTTTCTGGAAACGATCTTGGGGTATTGATTGGCGACCATGTGCTGCGTCACACGACCGGCGACGACCGTCTCGTAGCCCGCTCGGTGGTCTCAACCCGACTTCTCGACAAGCTTGCCGATGATCACGGAATCGCGTGCGAGGTGACCTTGACCGGTTTCAAGTGGGTTGCTCGCCCGATTGTCGATCGTGCAGACAAGCGCTTCGTCTTCGGGTTCGAAGAAGCCCTTGGTTACTGCATTGGCACACATGTCCGCGACAAAGATGGCATCACTGCTGCGGTGGTTGCAGCCGAACTCGTAGCGGAACTCGTGGCGCACGGGCGCACCGTTTGGGACCGACTCGATGAAATTGCGCTGAGACATGGTGTGCACCTAACACGCCCCGTGACTGCCTGGGTTCGTGATCCTGCAGTCGCGCTCGAGGCGGTGGCTCGGTTACTCGCCGACCCGCCCACAGAGATCGCCGGCGTCGAGCTGGCCCGCATTGGACCCATCGGCTTTGGCGAGCTTCCGGCCACTTCTGGTGTGCAACTTCTTGCGGTCGATGGCACGCAGGTGATCGTGCGTCCGAGTGGTACCGAGCCAAAGCTCAAGGCCTACCTCGAAGTGGTTGAGGGGCTCCGCTCGGCTGACGACCTGGTCGGAGCTCGCGGTGTTGCGGTGAGCCGTCTTGACGCAGTCGAGGCGTGGCTCAACGAACGCCTCAGCCGTTAAGTCGGGCGACAACCTCAGCGAACTGCTGAACAGAAGATTCGATCACTGATGCGACGGTTTCGACGGCATCGATGCGGCCCGCGACCTGGCCGGTGAGTGCAATGGCAGATTCCATGTCGCCACCGAAATACAGATCTTGAGCGTTGCCAAAGTCGCCAAAGACGTTGTGGGTGGCGGTGACCAGATTCGTTGTGCGTTCAGTCTTGAGCGCTCGAAGTGCAGGGGAGTGTCGCTGGTTGAGGAACAAAGTGTCGGTCTCGGCGGCATCGACGATGGCTTGTTTCCAGTTCTGATGCACCGGAGATTCGGCGGCGGAAACCATGCGAGTGCCCATTTGCACACCTTCGGCGCCCAGTGCAAATGCTGCGGCCATCGTGGCGCCGTCGCAGATGCCGCCAGCGGCGATGATCGGCACATCTACCCGGCTTCGCACAAGCGGAAGTAACACCATCGTCGAGACCGGGGTGGGGCTCTTGAAGCCGCCGCCTTCGCCGCCTTCGACAACGAGCCCGTCGACACCAGCATCGACGGCCTTGAGCGCCGCCGACAATGTCGGGACCACGTGATACACGGTGAGTCCTGCGTCTTTCAGAACTGAGGTGTATTTGGTCGGCGACCCTGCAGAGGTAGTCACAAACTTGACGCCCTGGTCGATCACGAACTGGGCGATTGACGGGTCACGAACGAATGCTTGCGCGATGTTGACACCGAACGGCTTGTCGGTGAGGTCTCTCATCTTGGCAATCTCAGCCTTGACCGCATCGAGTTCACCAGACGATGTTTCAATGACGCCGCATGCGCCGGCGGCGCTTACAGCCGAAGCGAGTTGGCTGCGAGCAATCCAACCCATTGGGGCCTGCACGATGGGAATTTCGACTCCCAGATCGGCGGAGACGCGGTTCGCGAACGCAGCGGGAAGAGAGCTCATCGGTCGATCAAGTTCTCATCGCGGTTGGCTTGAACCTCTTCGCACTCGGGGCACACGGGATACTTCTTCGGGTCTCGACTCGGTACCCACACCTTGCCGCACAGGGCAACGACCGGCTCGCCGGTGATTGCGGACCGCATGAGCGCTTCGCCGCCGCCAATCACATAGTGAGAGAAGCGGTCATGGTCGCCTTCGTCGAGTTTGGCGACTGGGGGCGCAACTTCGGTATCTGCGCTGGCCCGCACCCAGGTCACGGGGTCGACGGTGGCAGCGGTGCTGGCGGCGATAGCGGTGATAGCGGTGGTAGCAACGGAGCAGGTGTGCATGGCAGCAGTCCTTATCTGTAACGCTCGGCATAGCGGTGTGTAACGTGCCGTATCAGGGCATCAGCGCTGATCGATCAGCCACAGCCTACGGTGAGGCCGTGTCTGCCGAGAATCAACTCGAAATCGAGGGCCGCTTGCTGACGCTGGTGCGCCCGCACGCCCGCACCGAATCACCGCTGCGAGCATGGTCTGCCGCCGATGTACGGGCCATCGACAGAGCTCGCGATCGCCTGGGGACTCGCGTCTTGATCGTCAACGATCAGTTCGGGGCGCTGACGGTTGGCTTGGCCGCATCGAACCCAACCGTCTGGGTCGACTCGGCGCTGAGTCGCGCCGCGATCCAAGACAACCTTGACCGCAACGGTCTCGACCAGCTATCGAAAGACCGTCTGGTGGCAGGCTCCGAGCGCCCCGAAGGGCCATTTGACTCTGTCGTAATGGGCTTGCCGAAATCGCGTGCGTTGCTCGAAAGTCAACTTCGCGCTATTCGCGAGGTCATCAGCGGCACCGGAAACATCATCGTTGGTGTGATGGCGCGCCACATGCAACGTTCACATCTTGAACTCTTCGAAGAATGGATCGGCCCGGTCGATGTGTCACGGTCCGAGCAAAAATCGCGATCGATCGAGGTCACCGTCGATCCAAACGTGGTTCCTGACAACGAACCGGCCCCTGTTTCGTACACGCTCGACGATGGAACCGTTGTCGCCGTCGCTGCTGGTGTGTTCAGCTCTGACCATCTCGACATCGGCACACGCGTGTTGCTCGAGCACCTCGACCAGGCCGAGGTATTTGCTGCGGGGGCTCAAGTGCTTGACCTCGGCTGCGGCAGCGGGGTCATTGCGGCAAGCCTCGGGCGGCGACACCCGGGTCTTGAACTCACGATGTGCGACGTGTCCGACACTGCGATCGCGGCTGCGCGATCGACCTGGTCGATGAACAATCTTGAAGGCTCACCCGAATTCGTTGTAGCTGATGGCATTGGCTGGGCCGCCGATGGCCAGTTCGACGTGATTGTCTCGAATCCACCGTTCCACCAGGGCCACGCCCTCGACACGGATCTGACCGAACGTTTGATGACCGAATCCGCTGCGGCTCTCAAGCCAACCGGACAGCTTCTCGTTGTTGGGCAGCGCGATATTCACCTGCACACGCGTCTGCGGCGCACGTTCGACTCGGTGGAGACACTGAGTGGGCATCGCAGCCATGTGGTGTTGCGCGCCACCGGCCCCAACAAGACCCCAACCGTGCTGTGAGTGCGCTGCCAACGGCCCTCAGAGCAAAGACAGCACAGTGACCACGGCGAAGCCGCACTCCTCGTCAGCGCCAATCCGCTGGGCCAGCGGACCTGAGCTCGAAGCGGCGCCTCTCTACGAACTCTTGCAGCTCCGGGTTGCGGTCTTCGTCGTCGAACAGAATTGCCCCTATGACGAGACCGACGGTCTCGATTTGCTCGCCACGACGCACCATGGGTGGATCATCGACGACACAGGGGTTGCGGCGGCCATTCGCGTACTTGGCCACGAAAGTCCACCGCGCCTCGGGCGGGTCGTCACCCGACCCGATGCGCGCGGTGGAGGCATGGCACGCGAGCTTGTGCTTCGCGCACACGAACGGTTCGGACAGAGCGGAACAAGCCTCGACGCCCAGAACCACCTGGTCGGGTGGTACGAGGCTTTGGGCTGGAACGTCGCCGGTGACAGCTTCGTCGAAGACGGAATACCTCACACGCCCATGGTGCGAGACTGAAGTAGCGGCGCCCGATCACGGCCGCCGCGACTTCATGTACCGCGATTCATGTCCCGCGCTTCATGTGGTTGCGTCAGATGATCTCGACCCGTGAACCGGTCGGAAGCATGTTTGCGATCTGCGTAATGATTTCGTTGCGCACACGAATGCAGCCATTTGATGCGTACTGACCCATCAGCGACGGGTTGTTTGTTCCGTGCAACGCAATCTTCGGGATCGATCCACCAAAGGAGTTGAGGTCGTCAGAGAAGATTCCCAAGCTGATCAGTCGCGGGCCATAAGCGCTGCTCGGACCAGCCATGATCTCTTCGACCCAGCCGTTTGCACGAGGAGTCCGCGATGAGCTCTTGCCCAACACCGCGTCGGTCGTGATGAGAACGTTGCTGCCTTCGTAAACGGTGACGGTGTTGTTACTCGTGTTGATCACGAGTTTGCGGTTCGATTGTCCCCACGAGAACTCACTGGTCTTGACCCAAGCACGAGTTCCGTTCGGGCGAGCAGGTACATACACCTGTGCCCATTGATCACCAGGTTCACCGGCGAGAACTCGGTATACAAGCGGATTGCCGAACACCGTTGGGTTCACGGCTGGAAGCGCCGTGCCGTTGAACGTAGGCGTGAATGGCGAGCCGCCAGCAGCGTTGTACAGCGTTGGTCGGCTCACCGTGGCGGTCAGCGTGCGAGTGAACGTGCCTCCTGCTGGTGCAGGTGCTGGTGCAGTCACCGTGCCGTCGCTGCCCGCGGGAAGTTGAGGATTCGCTGCGGTCGTTGCTTGCGGCTGAGGGTTAGCAGCAGTGGTGGCCTGCGGCTGAGGGTTGGCAGCAGTGGTCGCTTCGGGTGCGGTGTTAGTCGCCGGCGCCGAGTTGGTGGTCGTGGTTGTCTCGTTCGACGATTCGCTCGCTGCAGATGCGGTCGCGGCTGCCTCTTCAGGCGTCGGTTCCGGCGTTGGGGCAGGTGTAGCCGTCGGTTGCGGCTCGGCCGTCGGCCACGGTGTTGCGGTAGGCGCCGGTGTGGGCACCTCAAGCGGTGCGGTAGTCGGCACCTCGGCCGCCGCGGCTGGCTCCGCCATGTCGGCGAGTGTCGAGACCTGCTGATCGGCGACCGACGATTCGTCGTTTCCGATGCTGGTGATGAGAAGGACTGCAAGGAGTGCGGCTAGCACTCCGAACACGGTGAATCCGAGCTTGTCTGCTCGGGAGTTTCCAATGCGCATAACCGAAATATGCTACAACCCCGAATCAGCCGGTTTGCGTCGCGCCGGTCAGTTTGGGTCGGTCGAGGGCACCCCGGGCAGTACAAAAGCCGCTACGCACAGCGCAATCGCAACAAAAAGTACCAGTCGATCAATTTTTCGAAAATCTGGGGGATTCGGCGCAGGAGCCGATATTGACCCGCGACTGACCATTGCAACCGCGAGGTCGCGTGCACGGCGGTGGCTGCCGATAACTACGGCGGTCGCTGTGTCGCCGATGAATGCGAATGCCTCACGAAAAGGCTTCCCGGTGAGGTCAGCTGGTGGGGGGCGAGTGTTGACCGACTCGTTTACAACTTGAATTTCGTCGGCCACGAGCGGCAACGCCCGTACCGCAAGGGTCACGACGGTGCCGATTTCGTCGACCGGTACGCCGACATGTCGAAGCGGCCGCATGATGCGTCGAATCGCGAATCCGACTGCAGTAAGCCCTGTGGTCCAACTCAAGATGCCCGCCCACAGAATCATGACGAAACCCAACACGATCAACCGCAGATAATCGAGCAACCCGCCCAATCCGATTCCGAAGACTGTGGGGTCATCTCCTGATGCAGCGGCTCCGATCGCGCCGCCAAAGAGGCCGTACAACACAAGGGCCGGCAATCGCGGCAGGACCGAAACTGGCAGGTTGGCCATGACAAACACGGCACCTGCGAGCGCTGCAGCGACTCCGACATGGCTCCATGCGGGGTTGAACACCAGCCCAATCGACACGAGGATTCCCGAGACGACCTTGGTCTCGGGCCTTAGCCGATGAATCGGAGAATCGACTGGTACCGGGCGGAAGAACGAACTCGCACGACTCATGGCAGCGCACGTACCGATCCGTTTTCGAGCACAAGACGTTGGTCAACGTGGCTTGGGGACCACTCGACATCGTGGCTGACAACGACGATTGACGTTCCGGCGAGACGCACCTGGTCCAGCGTGTCGGCGAGATCGGAGCGACCAGCCGCGTCGAGGCCAGCCAGCGGTTCATCGAGCACAAGCAACGAAACTCCGCGCGCTACCAACCCAGCGAGGAGTACCCGCCGCTGCTCGCCGCCGCTCAGTTCGTCAATGCGTCGATCTAGCAGCCGCCCGATTCCAAACAGTTCGACACTCGTCTCAAGGTTGGCCGCACGAGTGGCTTGCTTTGCGCTGGTCGGGTCGATCTGGGTGAGGTCGGTAGGTAACCCTGAGAGAGACCGAATCTCGTCGTTGACCGTTGGTCGAAGCAACTGCAGACGCACATGTTGATAGGCGAGCGCTCGCCGAAGCCCTTTGGCGGCGACGATCTCACCGCTTGTGGGTGTCAGAGAACCCGCGAGGATTCGAGCGAGCGTCGTCTTTCCGCTTCCGTTGCGGCCTTCGACAACGATCATCTCATAGCGATGAATCGACAAGTCGAGGTTCTCAAGAACCCGGTGCTCCCACGGTCGGCCAGCATGGTGGGTGTAGCCCACGCCTTGCATCCGAACAAGGCGTCTCTCGTTGACCGACGAAACAATCGTGCGCAGGTCGTCGGGTTCTGCCTGATCGTGATGGGCGGAATCTCGGCGAAAGCGCTCCATCGGGATACGAGTATCAGTCGGCGGAGCGTCGTCACGGTGCGTGGTGCGCACCACCGCGGTGTCCGCCAACGCGTTGAGACGCGTGTTTATTCGCTTCTGCTCGATGGGGTCGAGCATTGAGGTGACCTCGTCGACCAAAAGCAACTGAGGGCGACGTCGCAACGCTGAAGCGAGAGCGAGCCGCTGAAGCTCGCCTCCTGATAGTTCGCTCGTCGGACGGTCACTGGGCAGGTCGAGCCCGACGTCGGCGAGTACCGCACTAGCATCGAGTGGCTCCTGATCGAGGCCCCAGCGAAGGTCCTCTTCGACAGTTGTTCCGACCACCTGGGCTTCGGGTCGTTGACCGACTCGAGCAGTTCCACCAACACTGCCGAGGCCGACGGCTCCGGGGCGGTCGACCGCATCGGCGTTGCCAATGCCAGCGAGAGCGTCGAGAAGCGTAGATTTGCCTGCCCCATTGGGGCCCTCAACGATTGCGTGCTGTCCTGCGACGATTTGAACGTCGACGGGTGCAGTCACCGATACTCCGCTGCGGTGCAACGACTCTGAACGAACGGTGACCGGTAGCGGATTCGGGTTGTCTGAATGGCTGAGGTCCACAAACGTGGGTTCAACGAGGGTTCGATCGAGCCGATTCAGCACACCCTTTGCCACGCTGCGAATGACCACGGCATAGATGACCGAATAGACGAACTCGGTAGCGGGGATCAGCAGAATCCAGTTGTCGATCAGGAATGATGCGATGTCAGCCAGGCCGTTCGCCACCGATTGTGTTGCATCTTCGATGAAGCCGAGCCCAACGGTTCCGAACAGCGAACCCAAACTGGTCACGATGTTGCCAAGACCATCGGCCTGGTTCTCGACGTTCTCGAACAGCAAGGTTCGCAGCTTCTTGTTGATCGCAATGGCCGGATAGAAAAACAAGATGCTTCCGGCCATGGCAGGCCAACCGACCAACAGGGTCAAACCAATAGACCGGAACAACCCCCACCCTCGTTTGATGCTCTGACCGCCGCACCAGCCGAACACGCCCGCAAGAGCTGCTTGGCTCACGGGGCCGAGACCTCCGAGAATGATGGCGATTGCAGCGGCGGCCGCCGTGGCAATGACGACGGCTCGGGTGCGCCGACGTGCAGCGAGCACGGCCACGACGAAGCTCGCGATTACTTGAAAAATGCTTCCGGCGGCCAACAGGCGGCCTGTGGCGAGAAGCGCGACGACGAGCGCAGCGGTGATGGCGGCGTCGGCAATTTCAGCTGCGTCGAGATGCTTGTCACTGCGTTTCGCCGCTTTGGCGCTGCTTGATGAACGGGTCATGCGGCACTGATCTTTGCGAGCCTGCGGCGCATCCTCGACACACTGACCTTTTCCGATGTCCCAAGTTGTTGAGCGAACAAGCTGACTCGAAGCTCTTCGAGGGACCACGCAACCGATTCAATGGATTCGGTCCACGGCATATGTTCGACGATGGTGTCGAAGGTGGCCTCGACTGCTTGTACTTCGTGCATGGCTTCTCGGTCGAGGTGCTCCCGACCGGGTAGCCGGTCAAGTCGGTGTCGGATCGCCTGAAGGTAACGCAGAAGGTCGTCGAAGCGGTCGGTACCCACCGCAGACAGGTGGCCGGGGTAGGCAAGACGGTCGAGATGTAAGCGGGCGTCGGCGACGCAATCTGGTGCGAGCTGATTGCGCGCTGCGATGCTCAGGCGAATTTCTGCGATCTCGTCGATCATCTCGCCGGCCACGGGGGCCCACTGATCGGTGACATCCGCGATGTAGCGTCGCGCCGTCTGTTGTAGAGCCTCAAACGCCTTGTGATTCCAGGCAACACCCACCGAGTCAACGATCGCGCCGAGACACGAAAGTGTGAGGTCTTCGAACCACTCAGCACGACCGCCATGGGGCCCATAGGGAAGCTTCTGTACGCGTTCGTTGGTCAGATGAGCGTTCATGCGCCGCAGCGGAGCGGCGGTTGTCAGGCGCAGCAGGCGAGCGGTGCCGCTCTTCATTGCGGTGGCCTGTTCTGCGGCTGAACCCATGAGAGCGACGCCTACGAGGGTTTGACGGTCGACCAGGGCTGGCCACGCGGTGGTGTTGCCCTGCCTCGTCGGAATCTCGACACTGCGCGGAATCGTGCCGAAGTCCCACACGGCCGCTCCGGGGTGTGACACGCCAGCAGCGCCGTCGTTTCGAGCCCTATTGCGTTCAACCTGCAGCTCCTGTTCGAGGACATCAAGATCGTGGCCCTCCGCGATCAAAACGTTGTCGGCATCGACGATGCGGTAGTGGGGGCGCAACGCAGCGGGAAGCTTGCGCGCATCGAGGGCGTCGGCTGGCAGCGGGTGACCTATTCGCTGTTCGAGCGCTTGGCGAATTGCGAGTGTGAAACGCCCGGCCTCCTCAGTTGTATCGGTAAGGCCTTTGAAGATCGTGTCAAGCGTTTCAGGCACAGGTACCAACGGCTTGCGAAGCTTCTTTGGTAGAGATCGCACGAGTGCTTCGACTGCTTCGCGCCGGTGGCCGGGCATGACACCGGCAAACGACGCAGCATCGACGGTGCCGAGCGCGGCGATTGGCAGATCGATTGATACGCCAACGCTGGCTTGTTGGTAGTCAACCGCGAGCTCGAGGCCGTCGACCTCGACCTGATTGGGGAAGCGATCCTCGTCAATCTCAGACTCTTCGGGCGTGAGCAGGTCTGCAATTCGCATCTCGAGAAGATGTGGATCGGCGGCAACATTGGCCTCGTACCAGGTCGCGAATCCTGCCCCAGATGAAACGGTCTGAGGCAGGTGTTCGTCGTAGAATTGCCACACCCGGTCGTACTCGTCTTCGAACGAGCGCTGGGTGGCTCGAACCGCAAGGTTGCGGCTTTCGTGGCGCACCGAGGCGTTGATGGCTGAGAACGCGTAACGCGTACCCGGCCAATCGCCTTCGATGAGAGCGTGCTGAATGAACAGCTCGCGGGCCAGTTTCGGGTCGTGGCGATCGAGTGGCACCGTGCGGTCGGCGATGATCGGCAGTCCGAACAGGCGCACAGTTTCGGCGACGCCTCCGCGTGCCGATTCGGGATCCCAGAACGGTTCGCCGATGTCGGTCGTTGTGAGGTGTGCGGCTGGCTCCTCGAGCCAAGCAGGGTCGATCGGAGCGACCGATCTAGCCCACAGCCGCGATGTCTCGACCAACGTGGCCGCCATGATCCAGTCAGGCTTGCGCTCAAAACAAGTTGAGCCTGGCTGAATTGCGAACCGCATAGACCGTGGGCCCAGGTATTCCTGTGAACGGTCGACCCGCATGCCAACCTGCGACAGCAATCCGGCAAGTACGGCCCGATGAATATCTTGGCCGAAGTTGTCAGAGGCCCCGGGACCAAGTGATATGTCGAAGTCATGGCTGTAGGTAGTCGGCAAGCGCATCTCTTCTGCCGCTGAGCGCAACTGCTCGACGGTGTCGGACCACTCGAGCAACCGTTGCCGGTGAAGGAAGTGATCGCGACACCATCGTTCGAACTGTTTGCGGGTGCCCTGCTGGCGCTGCCGCGACATGGCGCGCCAAAGGTGCAGCAACGTGAGCAAATCGCTGCGGTCATCGGTAAAGACGCGGTGGGCTTCATCAGCGGCTTGTTGGCGCTCACGAGGCCTCTCTCGCGGGTCTTGTACTGCCAGGGCTGCGGCGATGATCGTGGCCTCGTGCAAGCAAGACTCGTCGGCGCCGGCGAGGACCATCGCGCCGAGGCGCGGATCGATCGGCATGCGGGCCAGCGCCCGGCCCTTGTCGGTGAGCCACGCTCGATCATCGCTCCACGTTGGCTCGTCGACTGCTCCCAGCTCGTGCAACAGCCGTATGCCGTCGCTGATCGCGCGGTCTTCTGGTGGGTCGACAAATGGAAACACCGACGGGGACCCAAGACGTTGACTGGCCATCGTCAAAATGACCGAGGCCAAGTTCGTTCGTTGGATTTCGGGTTCGGTGAACTCGACGCGTTGATTGAAGTCATCTTCGGCATAGAGCCGAATCGCTATGCCTGGCCCCAGGCGTCCACAACGCCCGCTGCGCTGGTTGGCAGATGCTTGCGAGATGGCCTCGATCGGAAGCCGCTGCACCTTGGTTCGCTGGCTAAATCGCGAGATTCGCGCCTCGCCTACATCAACGACATAGCGAACACCGGGCACGGTCAGCGACGTTTCGGCGACGTTGGTGGCCACAACTACCCGAGTGCGTTTCGATGTCGAGAAGATGCGCTGTTGCTCCGCCGACGACAGTCGCGCGTACAGAGGAAGCACTTCAAGGTCCGGTTCATGGCGTCGTAACGACTCACAGATGTCGTTAATTTCACGCTCGCCGCTGCTGAACACGAGCACGTCGCCCGGACCCTCGCGTCGCAGATCTTCGACGGCTCGGCGCACGGCGGCTGGCACATCGAGCACCTGACCGGTTTCGTCACGAGGCTGATATCGAATCTCGACGGGATGGTTGCGCCCCGACACCTCGATGATGGGCGCATTGCCAAAATGCCTTGAGAAACGTTCGGTGTCGATCGTGGCGGAGGTGACGATCACTTTGAGATCGTCTCTGCGCTTCAACAGCTGGTGCACATACCCAAGAAGGAAATCAATGTTTAAGCTTCGCTCGTGAGCCTCGTCGATGATGAGGGCGTCGTACGCGAGCAGATCGGGATCGTGAGCCAGTTCTGCCAGCACGATGCCGTCGGTCATCACCTTGATGTTGGTGAGCTCGGTTGTGCGGTTATCGAAGCGCACCGAATGGCCGACCGATCCTCCGACCTTGACCTGTAGCTCATGAGCTATGCGGCTAGCGACTGACCTCGCGGCGATGCGGCGGGGCTGGGTGTGACCGATCATGCCACGTGCACCTAGCCCGGCCTCGATGCACATCTTCGGCAGCTGGGTGCTCTTGCCGGACCCTGTTTCGCCGGCAATCACAACAACTTGATTGGACCTAATCGTTTCAAGGATCTCGTCGCGTCGCTGCGCTATAGGCAATTCCGCGGGATACGTGACTTTCGGAATCTTGGTCGAGCGCTGCAGGTAGCGGTCGCGGCTCGTTGCGATGGCGGTCGCGACCTCGTCGAGGGCTGCGAGCTGTTTTGTGCCATCGTTGATTTTGCGAGCTCGAAGGATCCTTCGCTCAAGCCGGTGGGCATCGGCGATCGTGACGTCATCGAGCTGACGTTCAAGATCCTCGACGCGTTCAGCGACCGAGGCGTGCATATTGGGCGGCATCGTGTCGACGAGGATACGCCCAGGTCAAGAGCCGTTGACGACCAGCAGCGTCGCGGTTGATTCAATTCGATCGAGGTAGCTGTTTTTGTAGCCCATCAACATGCCCATGTCGTACGTATCGACACCCTGCCCCGCAAGGTGTCGCAAATTGTGGGCCTGAAGGGCCTTTCCGATCGACAGCCGCTCATAGGCCCGATCGAAGCTGTGTTGAAAGCCGCGGTAACGGTTTCCGACGACCCCGCCAATGACATAGCCGACGTCGACCCCGTCGAGTTGAGCGATGAGCACACGCAATGCACTCCGTTGCGCAAAGCGGGCGGCCATTGCTTGTGTGAACGCTCCAAGTTCGGTGTCGACGAGCCCGGACCCCGCCTGCGTCTTCCAACTTGTGGCTTCGATTTTCAAGATGCGATCGACGACTTCAGCGGATCCGTCGTCGATGATCGACACAGTCATGCCGGCCGCAGCCGTCTGTTTGAGAGCGGTGCGGACCGACCGCCTGAAACGCGGTGACCGGCGCAGCAACCAACCGTCGAAACCGTGAGACAGATCGACGATGCAGCGATCGGCCTTGGAGTGGACCGCTATGGGTTCAAGCAGTTGCACGGCATCGAACAGGTTGGAGTCGAGGGCAACCCCGGAAACGAGCAGGGCGCGCCACTCGATGGCAGTGAGCGCGTGGCGCAGCCCCGAAATACAGGCGCCGGGGTCAGCCGAAATTATCGGCGAAGCGAAACCCCAGATCGAGTCGAACGATGACAGCACCGGTCCGCTTGGCGTGTTGTGTTCGAGAAGCGCTACATGGCCCGTCGGGCCGCTGAACACGTGCTGCTTCGCTCTGGCGGCAAAGGCTTCCGCCGCCGGCGCTATCCAGTCTGAACGCGAACAGATTGGATCGATGTTCTGGGTTGAGGCCACCCCGGCGACGAGGTCATCGAAGTCGCACTGTACGTCTGCGAGCGAGCATGGCTCCATCAGGTTCTCCTCGCATGTTGGGCTCGGTGGGGTGTCGCCCCGATCACGTCCGATAGCGTCTCACACGGAGGCGATATTCCATGGATCCGTCATATAGCCCTGAGGCCGAGGCCTACCGCGAGAAGATCACCGCATTTCTCGGTGAACATTTACCTGCCGACTGGAAGGGTATGGGCGCGCTCGCTCCTGATGCGCTCGAAAAATTCATGGCTGAGTGGCGGGCGATCTTGTCCGCTAATCGCCTGCTCGCCCCCTCATGGCCGGCCGAATATGGCGGCGGAGGTCTTACTGCGCTTGAGAAGGTCATTCTTGCCGAAGAGTTCATGAAGGCCGGTGTGCCAACGGGCGGCGGCAACGATGTCTTCAGCATCCAGATGGTCGGCAACACGATCCTCAACTGGGGCAGCGACGAAATGAAGGCAGAATTCCTGCCAAAAATCATCAGCGGCGAATACGTCTTTTGTCAGGGTTACAGCGAACCCAATGCAGGCAGCGACCTTGCAGGCCTGATGTGCAAGGCGGAACTCGACGGCGACGAGTGGAATATCAACGGCCAGAAGATCTGGACCTCCGCTGGCATGAGCGCCAACTGGATCTTCGTGTTGTGTCGCACTGACTTCGAAGTGTCAAAGCACAAAGGCATCAGTTTCTTGTTGTGCCCCATGGACCAGCCTGGAATCGAAGTTCGCCCCATTGCCATGATGTCTGGCGAGTCCGAGTTCAATGAGACGTTCTTCACCGACGCTCGCACCGCCAAAGACAATGTCGTCGGCGCCGTCAACGGCGGCTGGGGCGTGGCAATGACGTTGCTGGGTTACGAACGTGGCGAAGCTGCGGCAACGACGCCGATTGCGTACCGCACCGAATTCGATCGCCTGCTTGCTCTGGCTAAAGAACGCGGCGTCAACGACGATCCGATTATTCGCCAGCGCCTTGCCGAAGTCTTCGCCAAGGTTGAAATCATGCGTTTCATGGGACTTGGAACGCTGACCCGCTTCATCGCCGGTGCAACCCCTGGACCAAGCGAGTCGTTGTTCAAGCTCTACTGGAGCGAATACCACAAGACCGTTACCGAACTTGCAGTTGACATCTTGGGTGCAGACGCCATGGTGCCTACAGGCCAGTCGCCGATGACCTCGTTCAACACGGATCTGCCCGGTGCCCCGAACTCTTCTGCGTCGTGGGTCGGCACCTTCTACAACGCCAGGGCTGGAACGATCTATGCCGGCACATCGCAGGTGCAACGCAACATCGTTGGTGAGATGGTGCTCGGACTTCCGAAAGAACCCAAGCCGCCCGCCAAGACCTGACCCTCGGACCTGCACGGCGACCGAGCCAACGGCGCACGGTGCCGAAGCTCTTCAACCCAGTGCAGACGCGCATGCCCCGAGTGGAGTAGATTCGAATCATCGGCGAAGGCGGGGGCCATGGCGAAACAGACATCAACCAAACAGGTGCGGTACGCAATGCCGTCCAACGACGAGATGGAGCTTGTTCAGCTCGCGTGGAGAGTCGGCGAGCAACTCGATGACAACCTCGTGATGACGTGGGGCGGTGGGTCAAGTCTCGCCGCTTCGCTCGGACGACTTGTTGAACAGCGCGTGTTTAGCATGGAGTTTGGGCGCCATGAGCCTGCGATGATGCGACAAGAATATGCTCGTTGGGAAGACGCTGAGTTCATCACAATTGTGGGTCGATCGTTTCCCGTGGCCGCAACTCGCGCGGTGCTGTCGCCGTCGCTGCTGGCTCCTACAAAGGTCGAAGCTGACCTCGGCATTTCCGATGGACGGCTTCGGATTGCGGCGGGTGGGACTAGCGACGGGCCGATTCGAGAACACGCAACCACCGTTGCGCATCCATCGGTGCGAAACACCCCGGCAATTGGCTGGCTGCTGGGCGAACTATGTCACCGCACTGCTGATCTGCCCAGCCTGTCTTTGCTCAATGTTCGGCTGCTCAAACTGCTGTGTCGACTCGGCGTCAAGGTGTCTCCGGTTCCGGGTTACTCCCCAGTCGAATATCTCGGCGTGCTGTCTCAGCTGTCCGTATTCGAAGCAGGCCGACAGCCTGACATCGTTACTCGTGGCCTGCT
>CALKPY010000068.1 GCA_937991435.1 uncultured Acidimicrobiales bacterium | reverse complement strand
TACGGCATGGACCGACTTCCGCAGCACCGCAAACTGTTTGGACAGCACCTATTCACGACCTACATGGCGACGGTGCCAATCGGCATCATTTCGGCGGTCGCAGAAGCGGTTCAACGGCCTGAGCTGATCATGCCGATCATTGCCGGAATCGGCCAGGTCGATTCGGCAGAGCCATCGCATGCCATGTGGGCCCTTGGGCGCTTGATACAGGCTGACGATTCACTGCGCGCTGTATTCGACACCGGGATTCATGGTGCCATCGCGAAGATCCGAGGGCTTGACTCTGTGACCGCTCGCAGTTTCTTGACCGAGTTCGACAAGTTCCTTTACGAGTTTGGTTCACGCGGGCCAAACGAATGGGAGAGCCGGTCGCCGAGTTGGGAAACGCACCCAGAACTCGCGTTGAGCGCTATCGACCGCATGCGGCTTGCCGGCGACGAACAGAACCCGGCGGACCAGTATGAGGCACGCGCCACCGAACGAGCCGAGGCAACCGCGACGCTCCTAGGCCTTGTCGAGCCAGATCCGGAAATGCACGGCCAACTCGCCGCCGCCATCGCATCGACGACGGCATGGCTGCCAGGTCGTGAACGAACCAAGACCAACAACATCAGGTTGATCCATGAGATGCGTATGGCGCTCCGCGAGATCGGCCGTCGCATGGTCGAAGCTGGCGCGTTTCGCGAAGTTGAGGATTTTGGGTTCGTGAAACATGATGAGTACCCAGCATTTCTCAAAGACCCGATGTCGCTCGCTGATGTGGTGCAGGAACGACGGGCCGCTTATGACGAGCTTTGTGCGTTGGTGCCACCGTTTGTGTTTGTCGAAAGCCCGCCGAGTCCTGAGACATGGGAGCGGCGAGGCGACTCGTCAGCTGCCAAGCTCAATGCCGGCGACACGATCCAGGGTCTTGCCGGTTGCACCGGCGTCGCCGAAGGAACCGCACGCGTGGTACTCGACAGCCACGACCCGAGCGCGCTGGAACCGGGCGACATTTTGATTGCCCCAATCACTGACCCATCGTGGACACCGCTCTTTGTGCCGTCGGCTGCGGTGGTTGTCGACGTGGGAGCGCCGTTGTCCCACGCGATAATCGTCAGTCGCGAACTAGGAATTCCTTGCGTGATCTCGGCAACCGGCGCCACGGCAACGATTCCTGATGGCGCAAGGGTTCGAGTTGATGGCAGTACGGGCATCGTCACGGTGTTGAGTCTTGGTGCAGCGTCTTGACTGACATCGTTCGGCGCACCGCGATTGTCACAGGTGGCGGAACTGGTATTGGCCGGGGCTGCGCAATTGCTCTTGCTGCAAAAGGTTGGCGGGTAGCCGTTCTCGGCCGAAGACGCGCACCCCTCGTCGACACCGTTGGTCTGCTCACTGGCGACCAGCATCTCGCTCTGCCTACCGACGTGACCCAGCCCAACCAGGTCGACGCAGCGTTCCAGGCGATCTCTGAGCAGTGCAACAGAGTTGATTTGTTGGTCAACAACGCTGGCATAAGCGCACCCGCGGTTCCCTTCGACGAGATCAACGTTGATGACTGGCACAAGGTCGTAGCCGTAAACCTCACGGGGTCATTCCTGTGCGCGAGAGCGGCGTTTCGTCACATGAAATCCCAGTCACCCGCGGGAGGCCGAATCATTAACAATGGGTCAGTTTCGGCCCAAAGCCCTCGCCCAAACTCTGCTCCGTACACCGCGACAAAGCATGCCATCACCGGCCTGACCAAATCCCTCGCGCTCGACGGACGAGCTTTTGGTATCACATGCGGACAGATCGACATTGGCAATGCCGCCACGGAGATGGTCGACGCCATCAAGGTCGGGGCTCCTCAAGCCGATGGATCGATTCGTGCCGAACCGACGATGTTGGTCAGCGATGTAGGTCGCGCTGTTGCCTACATGGCTTCGTTGCCGGCCGACGCCAATGTCCTCAACATGACCGTGATGGCCAGCGCTATGCCGCTCGTCGGCCGAGGCTGAAACCTCGGCTCACCTTTACAACCGGTTCGGTAGCGGCATGGCGCTGTCGTTGCGTAGTGGCAAGATGTCGGTCTGATGAGCGAAATCTCCTACTCGGCACAGGAACTTCGAGCGATGGGCATCGATCACCCTGAGCTTGCCGATGACGAGGAACTCGTGGCCGTGACGCAGATGTTGATGACGCTCGGGGCTTCAATCGATGACCTAATCGACGAAGATCTTGGGTTTGTCGCCGCACCTCTATTGATCCGTCCAAACGCCACAATCGAGGTAAGCGACCTCGACCCAACTAGCGATGCAGAGTTCCGGCGCAAGACCCGAATCGCACTTGGCTTCAGCCTTGACGATCATCTGTTGCGCCTCACGCCCGGCGAGGCACAAGCGTTCGACTTCTTCGAACAGCTTCGCGACGTTATTGGCGAAGAAGAGTTGTTGGCACTGCTGAGGGTCGTTGGGAATGCGTCGGGGCGCATCGCGCGGTCAATCATTTCCGCGTTGCGTCTCAATTACGAGACCCCAATCGTCGACCAAACCGGCAGCATGCGCGAGGTCGTTCATGCCTATGCAACGATCACTGTCGACATGCTTCCCGGGTTCCTCGAAGCGTTGTCAACAATCATGCGCCGACACCTCGCGAGCTTGGCAAGCCAACCCAGCAGCTGGGTTGTCGACCGAAAACGGGCAGCGACGATCGAGGAGCTCACTATCGGCTTTGTCGACCTTGTCGGGTTCACCACATTCACTGAACAGGCCGACGCCCGAGAGTTCATCGATGCGTTGAGTCTCTTCGAGGCACAAGTTCTCGAAATTGTCGTTGAGAACAACGGCACGCTAGTCAAACTCATTGGTGACGAGGCCATGTTTGTTGCCCCGACACCGACTGCCGGGTTGGCAATCGCTCGAGGACTCGCCGCAATCGACTTCGATGGCACAGGGCTGTCGACCACACGCATCGGCTTAGCTGCTGGTGACGTTGTTGCGGTCGGCGGTGACTATTACGGCACGGTGGTGAACACTGCATCGCGTATTGTCGAGTTTGCGGCACCGAACGAGATCGTCGCCACCGAGCTTGTCGCCGAAAACTCCCATGCCACGATCACATTCGAGTCACTCGGCGATCAGCGCATCAGAGGTCTCGCCGCTCCGGTTGAGCTGTTCCGCATGACCTCGCGGTAACCACGTCGGCGCTGTCGAAAGTGCCGTCAGAGCTGGCTGATATCGCGAACAGCGCCACGATCGGCAGACGTCGTCAGCGCCGCATAGGCACGAAGCGCCTGGCTGACCTTGCGCTCGCGATCGCGTGGCGTAAAGGCATCGGCGCCGCGCTCTTCTTCCTCGGCGCGCCGTTGCGCCAGCTCAGCTTCAGACAATTCGACATTGATGGATCGATTCGGAATATCGATCGAGACGATGTCGCCGTCGCGCACCAAGCCAATCGCTCCACCGGCGGCGGCCTCGGGCGATGCGTGACCGATCGAGAGCCCCGATGTCCCCCCAGAGAATCGGCCGTCGGTCAGCAGCGCGCACTCCTTGCCCAATCCGCGACTCTTGATGTAGGTCGTCGGGTAGAGCATTTCTTGCATGCCAGGGCCACCTTTAGGGCCCTCATAGCGAACGATGACGACATCGCCAGCATGCACTACCGATTCGTCGAGAATGCCTTCTACCGCGTCATCTTGGCTCTGGAACACCCGGGCTGGCCCGCTGAACTTCCAGATCGACTCATCGACCCCAGCGGTCTTGACGATGCAGCCGTCCTCGGCGATGTTGCCGAACAAGATGGCCAAGCCACCATCAGCGGTATAGGCATGGTCAACAGATCGAACACACCCGTGCTCACGATCGTCATCGAGCGTGTCCCAGCGTGTGCTTTGGCTGAACGCGACCTGTGTTGGGATACCTGCCGGGCCGGCTCGGAAGAACTGCTTAGCCTCGGCGGAACAGCTTGGCGATTTGATATCCCATTCGACCAGCGCATCATTGAGCGTTGGCGAGTGCACCGTGTACGTGTCGGTGTGAATCAGCCCGCCTCGGGCGAGCTCGGCGAGGATCGCCATAATTCCGCCAGCTCGGTGCACGTCTTCGACGTGGTATTCCTCGACTGACGGAGCGACTTTGCATATGTTGGGAACGTTGCGGCTCAGGGCATCGATGTCGGCCATGGTGAAGTCGAGTTCGGCCTCTTGCGCCGCTGCGAGAATGTGCAGGACGGTATTTGTGCTTCCGCCCATGGCAATGTCGAGAGTCATCGCGTTTTCAAAGGCCTTGCGGCCGGCAATCACCCGCGGAAGCGCTGTTTCGTCATCACGCTCGTAGTACCGGCGGGCGAGATCCACAATGGTTCGACCCGCTTCGAGGAAGAGCCGTTCACGATCACTGTGCGTCGCGAGCGTGGTGCCGTTGCCAGGCAACGAGAGGCCGAGAGCTTCGGTCAGGCAGTTCATTGAGTTCGCGGTGAACATGCCTGAGCACGAACCGCAGGTTGGGCACGCTGAGCGCTCGATCGCGTCGACGTCTTCGTCGCTCACCGCGTTGTCGCCTGCGCTCATCATGGCGCTGATTAGGTCGACCTTGACTTCGGCGCCAGCGAGTCGGGTCTTGCCGGCTTCCATAGGTCCGCCGCTGACAAAGATTGCCGGAATATTGAGACGCATCGCGGCCATCAACATTCCTGGGGTGATCTTGTCGCAATTCGAAATACATACGAGTGCGTCGGCGCAGTGAGCGTTGACCATGTACTCGACCGAGTCGGCAATCAGCTCGCGGGAGGGAAGGCTGTACAGCATGCCGCCATGCCCCATAGCGATGCCATCGTCGACGGCAATGGTGTTGAACTCTTTGGCAACACCGCCCGCCGCTTCGATCTCGCGTGCGACCAGTTGGCCCATGTCTTTGAGGTGCACATGTCCCGGCACGAACTGAGTAAACGAATTTGAAATGGCGATGATTGGTTTGTCGAAATCATCGTCGGTCATGCCGGTTGCCCGCCACAAGGCACGTGCTCCGGCCATGTTTCGGCCGTGGGTTGTCGTTCGCGATCGATATTCAGCCACGACGCAACCTTATGCGCCGTGGTCTTACGCGCCGCAGTCATCGCCCCTAAAGGCACGCGACGGTTATGTCGGAATCGGCAAATCATGGTCAACTGGTGTGGCTAAAGGGGACTGAGTTATCTCTGGCGCGCTGTGCGACATGAGAGCGCAACCGACTAACCTCATTTGGGCTTTCACTCTCAGTTGGGACGACTGATGAATTCACAACAAGATCTCTACCCAGAGCTGCAACAAGACGAACAACAAGAAGACAAGCGAGCCAAGCTCGCGGTTCTTCTTTTGATCCCCTTGGCGATTATCGGCGGCGCGATATGGCTGGCAATGAACGGCGGCGATGACGACACCACCGACACGGCGACGACTGCTGAGTCAGCGCAAACGCCGACAATGACCGTTCCGCCAATCGCGACGCAAGAATCGACCGCGCCCCTCGCTGTTCCCACAGCCGTGCCGGCACCGACGCCTTTGACCATCAGCGGCGGGAACGTCGTCGTGAGCTTGCCGACCCTCACCCCGGTCAGCGAGACGCTCCCAACATCGACCGCGGCTCCAACTGCCCCGCCCGCGAGTTCTCGCACCGGCAGCAGCGGAACAGGCGGCTCCGGTTCCGGAACCACTGGTTCGGGAACCACCGGCTCTGGCAGCGGCGGCACTGGTGGCTCGCGAGCTGTTCCAACGCCAACTGTCGACACCACGCTGATTGCAATTTCGTGTTCAAGTGACGTGCCAACGACGCTTGATGTTGGCGAGAGTTTCGGACCAATCACGGCGATCACTTCGCCGCCCGAAGCCGCTGCAGGTATGACGTTCGTTTGGAACTTCGGCAATGGGTTCACTGTGACTGCCCCTACCGCTGGTGTGACCAGCTACGCAGATACCGGCGACTACCTAGTTAGCGTGGTCGGCACGGTCACGGCGACTGGTCGCACGATCTCCCAAACGTGCCAGACCGTTCGGGTTGGAGCCTCGGTCGCCCAATCGCTGTCTGTCACATGCACCGTCCGGCCAAGCGACGGCACCGTTGCGCTCAGAGATGCGTTGCCAAATGTCGATGAAATGTTGGTGCGGGTCGCATGGACGCCAGCCGATGTCGTACTCGACTTGCAATATTCGTTTGACCCAATCGATCCCATCGTGTTCGCCAACGGGTCATCGTCACCTGCTTCACAAACAAACACGTTCAACTCCGAAGCTTCTATTGTCACCGTGAATTGGCAGTATCCCGAGACCGGCGCCCGCGGTGGCACCAGCTGCCCCGTATTCGACCCGACGTCGACTGCCGGCCCAGCTGCAACAGCGACCGCCACAGTGGTAAATGCCGTAACAGCAACACCAACCACTGTCACAACTGCCGCTACGGCGACCGCCACTGCAGCCGCTGGAGCTTCACCGACTCCAACAGCCACGGCTGGCTCGACCGCAGCGACGCCTACGCCTACCGCTGTGGCCACCGGCGCTACGCCGACTGCCACGGCCGTGACTGGCGCCACGGCGACTGCCACGGCCGTGACACAGTCCACTGCGACGCCAACGGCGACCTGACCCAGACCACGACCGCCGCCACGCCCCCGCGTGGCTGATCTGGTACCAAACATCACCGAGACACCAGTTGCCAGCTGCGGGCGTCCCCTGACATTGGCAAACACGGCATCGTCGTGTGCCGGGTCAAAGGTGAGCGAAACCTGGTGGCGCTTACCCGAAGATCAAAGACTTCCCGAAAGTCGTTGTATTAGATCGCTCCCAGTGACTTCATGTGCGCAATTTCATCCCAGTCATAGCCAAGCTCGAGAAGAATAATCTCGGTGTGCTGACCAAGTTCGGGGGCGACCGTTCCGGCGACCACTGGTGTGTCAGACATGGCGATCGGTGATCCGATCATCTGGACTGAACCCCACTCAGCGTGATCTACCTGTTGGATGTAGCCATTGATCGTGGCATGGGGGTCGGCGGCCGCCGCCGCGTAGTCGTTGACCGGCGCCCAGCGACAACCGGCTGCTTCGAGCCGGTCGCCCCACTCGGCGGTCGCGCGTTGCTTGAACGTTGGTGCTAATTCCGCGAACAATTGCTCCCGCACGCCCTTGGGGAAGAACAGAGGCTGAAACCGCTCGTCAGCCAGCAAGTCAGGGCGCTCAATCGCTGCGTAAAACCCTTCCCTTGTGTCGGGTGGTACCCCGACCAACGCAATCCAGCCATCGGCGGTCTCCAGAATGCCATAGGCCGCATTGAGCAAAGGATGTCCGGCATTTGCCCGGCCCGGCACCTCGCCGCTCAGGAAGTAGCTCGTGTACTCAGCTGCCTGGGCGTAGAGCTGGCTTCCAAACAAAGACACGTCAACCCGCTGCCCTCGGCCCGTGCGTTCGCGGGCCATCAGCGCCCCAAGCACGCCAACGGCCATGTTCTGGCAAGCGATGTGATCCGCGATGGTTACCCCGACCGGTGTCAACGGTTCGCCCTCACCACCCGTCGTCGAGATCAATCCGCCAGCAGCCTGACCGGCCAGGTCGGCGCCTTCGCGTTTCGACGCTGGCCCTTCAGGGCCAAAGGTTGTTCCCATGCCGTAGATCACTCTCGGGTTGCGCGCAGATCCAGCGCGGTATCCGACGCCCCAATCGTCGAGCGTGCCTGCTTTGAAGTTCGAGAGCACCACGTCAGCTGTATCGACCAACTTGAGAAACGCCTCTGCACCTTGAGCGGTGCGAAGGTCCAGCGTGACGCTGCGTTTCCCCCGGTTGTTGCCAATGAAATACGGAGCACGAAGATCTTCGGCAGAGATGGGAATCCATCGCCCCTGGTCGCCTACCTCCGGAAGTTCAACCTTGATCACGTCGGCGCCCATATCGGCCAGTGTCTGTGCCGCCTGCGGCCCCTGCACTAGTAGTCCTACGTCGACGACTCGAAGTCCGTCAAGCGCTCGCATACCCAGCTCCCCCACCTTGTGTCGTGCCAGTCTCGCGTACAGACGGCCTGGCCGGAAACCGTCGACCCCACGCCATGCCCTAGCATTCCGACATGGCACGGGCATGGGAATCGATTCAGGACTTCGAGTCGTTTCTCGACAATGGCGGCATCGTCGAACGAACCGATGCCATGCCTGACGAGTTTCGTAACGCTGTGTTCAGGTTCATCGAGCTTCACGCCAACAGTGAGCAGATGGGCGGGCTCACCGAACGCGACTGGATTCCCCGCACTCCGGGGCTGCGCCACAAGATGGCGGTGTTGGCCAAGACGCAAGACGAATTCGGCCACGCGCACCTTCTCTACATGATTGCCGCAGACATGGGCATCAAAACACGCCGGCAGATGCTCGAAGATCTCTTCGCCGGACGCAGCCGGTTCCACAACGTGTTTCACTATCGAGTCGAGACCTGGACCGACCAGGTCGCGGTCGCCTTTCTGGTCGACTCGGCGGCTCTCGCGAGCCAGCAAGCCGTATTCAAGAACTGCTCGTATGGGCCGTATCGCCGCATTCTGAAAAGGATCATCGCCGAGGAGGGCTTCCACATGCGCCTCGGCGAAGACCGCATGATGAAGCTCGCGGCGGGAACCGAAACGCAGCGGGCAATGTTCCAGGCTTCGATCGACCGCTGGTGGTGGCCATCGCTTCAGCTGTTCGGGCCGGACTCGAAACCAAATGACCTGCTTCTGCGGTGGCACATCAAGTCCGAGCGCAACGAAGTGCTGCGGGCACGTTGGGTCCAGAAATTTGTGCCGCTCCTTCACAGCTATGGATTCACGATTCCCGATGACGGGCTGCACCAAGACGACGACGGTCGCTGGCACGCGGGGCCGATCGATTGGGAACCGCTCAAAAAGACCTTTGCCAACGTGGGGCCTGACTCAGAACGCAGAATCAGCGACGCCGCTGCGCATTGGCACGAGACCACCTGGGTGCGCACTGCTCTTGAGTCACGAGCAGATACCCAACCCGCAGCTGGTAGCACCAAATCAAACGTTTCGGTATGAATCCGCTCGAAGCGGCCGTGCACGCTGCCGTCGCGTCAGTCGATGATCCGGAGTATCCGGGCCTATCTATCGTCGACCTCGGGCTACTCGAGCAGCTCATGGTCAGTTCCGACGGCGCCGTGTCGATTGGTTTGATACCCACGTTTTCTGGCTGCCCTGCGCTTCGCCACATTGGCGATGCTGTAACGCAAGCGGTCCAGTCTGTCGACAATGTCACGGCCCTTGACGTGGTCTGGTTGGCAACGCCTGCCTGGACAATCAGTCGAGTCAGCGCCGAAGCCAAGGCGATGCTGGCTCGCGACTTCACGGTTGCGGTCGACGTGGCGCTTCCGTCCCCTCACAGCGGTCCGAGGCCGGCGCCAGTCCCCTGCCCGATGTGCGCAACGCCAATGACCGTTCAATCGATGTTCGGCACTTCAAGGTGTCGGTCAATCCATCACTGTTCCTCATGTTCAGAATCTGTCGAAGTGCTGCGGAGTTCCCCATGATCTACGAGGTTTTCCTAAAAAGGGACGGGCGTGATGAGTTCCGTCACGTCGGCGCGCTCGACGCTGCCGACGACGAGCTTGCAATGCTGTCAGCCCGCGAGTGCTATGTGCGTCGCGGCGAAGGCGACCGACTCTGGGTCATTCAGCGCACACATATTCTCGTCGACGACGGCGACCTGATTGCACCAAATGCAGACAAACCCCACCGCCATCACAGCGGCGAGGCTGTCGCCCAACGACGCCGCGAAGCACGCGAACGCGCATGACGGCGCTCGACCCGGCGATCGCCGAAGTCGTGCTGGCATTCGCCGACGACGAACACCTCATGGGCCAGAACCACACCGAATGGATCGGTGTCGCTCCGTTTCTTGAAGAAGACCTTGCCTATGCCAGCATCGGCCAAGACGAACTTGGCCACGCGGCCATGCTGTACGCGACTGTGCTTGACAGCGACGAAGACGCCGAAATCGACCGGTTGGCCTTCTTTCGACAGCCAGATGCCTATCGCTCGTGTTCGTTCGTCGAATGGGAACTTCGCAACTGGTCCGACGCCCTCGTGCGCCACTTCATGTATGACACAGCCGAAGAGTTGCGGTGGAAGCTCTTTGTCGATTCGTCAAATCCACGACTGCAAGCTGCAGCCGAGCGTGCCTTGAGCGAAGAACGCTTCCATCGCCGTCACGCTGAGGCCCTCATCGACAACCTGATGCGCGACCAAGAGGCAGCGTCGAGACTTCACTCGTCGGCGACCAAGCTCAGCGCACTGGCTGAAACAATGTTCTCTTCGGTCCCCGGCGAAACGCAGGCGGTAGCGGTCGGGATCTGCGCAGCACCATTCGCTTCGCAGCTCGAGCAATGGCGAGACGCCACGAGTCTTCGGTTCGGTGACTTGGTCTGGCAACCCGACACATCGCGTGCCTCTCGCAATCAGCGTCACGAAGACTTCGCCGCTCTGCACCAACGGATCAACACTGTCTTTGACCTGGACCGCGCTGCCGTGTGGTAGCGGTCTGGCGATGCAGTTAGCCGTCGGAGTCGATCTCGTTGGCAAACGAGTCGGCTCTCAACACCACCGGGCCTTCAATGAACACTTGCGACTGCTGAGGTTCGAGAACCATGTCATCAATCGGCATGGTCCGAATAACCGTCGAACTCACCGATTGATCGCCAATCTGGGCCCGGGCCTCGAGGCTAAGCGGCAGTTCCGCGTCGAGCGGCAACATTGCAGCCACGAGAACAGGACCAGACGACGGGCCGGTGCCACGTAGCGAGCTGTCGTTGACGACCTGAACCAGATTGTCGAAATACACGACTGGCGGCTCTCCGCGCACAAACGAATCGAGATCGCTCCACTCGTGGATCTGCAACTGGATCGCATCGCCATTGCACGTCACCTCGTCTGAGGTAACGGAGCCATCGGGCAACTGCAAGGACCCATCGTCGGCGACCCCCGGGAATGGACTGATGCCAGGATCGGCCGGTACCACGAGTTCGAGTGGGAAACCGCCGCCTAGGTCCGATGACATACCGATCATGACAGGCGCCGGCCACCAGAAGCCAGTGCCCCCGTTTCCTGCACAATCAAAGGTGCCCAACAGCTGAGGGCTGATCAAGGGACGACTCGAATCATCGCCAAACTGGATCATCGCCGTCTCGTTGGCGACGGGTGCTCGACCTGGCGTTGATTCGGTGTCGTTTGCGGCACCCGTCTGGTCGGCAACGCCGACCGTGACGCTCTCTCGGTCGGCAGCCACTGGAGTTGAAGACCTGGGTTCGCGCACCATGCCGACAGCGACCACACCAACAACAAGAGCCAACGCTGCGGCTGCAGCCATGGGCCAGTAGCGAAGAGGCTCTTGACCCGAGTCGACAGAGCCGGGGGCGACATCGATCTGGGGAACTTCGTCTCCCATGTCCATGTCGCCCATGTCCATGTCGCCCATGTAGATGTTGACTGGGTCCATGTTGACTGGTTCGCGACGCGACTCGATGCGTCGGCGGCCGTCGAGACGTTCACCGTCTGCAGACCCGTCGTTCTCTCGCCCACCGGCGGCTTGCAACCGTGCATCGATGTCAGCCCAATAGCCCTGAGCCGGCTCGGGTACGCCCGAGCGCAACGCCTCACCGACCTCGTACTCGTTAAATGGTCTATTCGACATCGGAACTCCAGCGGTCAAGGTTGGCGCGAGCTCTGCTTATCCGCGAAGCGACCGTGCCTCGAGCGAGCCCTGTTATTTCCGCCGTTTCGTCAAATGAATAGCCAAGACCCGCCGTCAGCATCAACAGCACTCGCTGTTCGTCTGGGAGGCGCTCAAGTAGCTCATCGAGCTCCAAGTTGGCCATCGCCGCCCCATCTGTGCTCGCCACCGCTGGTACAACCTCGAGCGTTTCGACGCCGTCATGGCGGCGTCGATTCTCATAACGCACATGATCAAGCGCTGTGCGGTAGCAGATCGAATGAAGCCAGGTTTTGAGCGAAGACGTTCCATTGAACGACGTCAGCGAAACGAACGCCTTTTCATAGGCCCGCTGCATGACATCATCGGTATCAGTCTGAGTACGCACGACAGACCAGGCGACGCCTCGCAAATCGCGGTCCCACATACGAATTAGCTCACCAAACGCGGCCGCGTCGCCCTCGCGGGCACGCTCTTGCAGCCCAGTCGATTCGCGAACCATTGCCAACACGTTCGTTTGACGCCCCTGTGCACGATTTGTATCCGAAGAGTTTTTCAAACGTGATCTGATGCCCGAAACTCTACGCAACTATGTCTGCGTCGCGCTGGCGCCAGCGACCATATTTGACGAACAGCCCGGTGTTCATTCGATGAAACAACCCAGTCAACCTGAGCTTGAGTCTGTGAGTCACTATGGTCAGCCTTGTGCAACCGTTCGCCACATGCCCAACACATCGTGCTCACAGAGCGCGACGGCGCCGGAACTGAACAAGGACCATGCAACTTCTCATCATCCGTCACGGTGAACCTGACATCAGCCGAGAAGAGTTTCACCGTGATCCGCCGCTCACCGAGTTAGGTCTCCGACAGGCTGAGGCGACCGCTAAATACCTCCGCGAAGAACACCTCGATGCCGTGTACATCAGTCCGCAACGCCGAGCTCAGCAGACCGCGGTACCACTGTTGGCATCTCGCTCCGTCCACACCACTACTGACGAGCGGTTGGCTGAATTCGACTACGAACTCGGTAGCTACCTCGCTCCTGGCGACCTGCAGAATGTGTCGCGTGCCGAAGCTCTGGCCCGGTTATCGGAACTTCAGGGACCAGAGTTTCGAGGTCGGGTCATGGCGGCATTCGACGACATTATCTCGGCAAACCCCAGCCGTACCGTGGCAGTCGTATGCCACGGCGGAGTCACGAACGTGCTCGTCGGTAGCGTGCTCGACGCCGCTCAACCCGTGTCGCCGCACCACGCTTCTGTGACCCGGGTCATGGCTTCGTCCGCGGGTGTTCGCAGCATGCACACCTTCAATGAACATCATTGGGTGCCACGAACGTGATCATGTCGTCACCGGCTATCAGCGGTGCTCGGGCGGCTCGATGAGCGACATCGGCCGATCACACCCACACGACTTGCACGGTCGCGTCGCCATCGTGACGAACGGCGGGGCTCCTGAAAACGCTGTCACTGTTGGCATGTCGTGCGCAGTTCTGCTCGCCCGGGCAGGCGCACGAATCGCAATCGTCGACCGTGACCGAGATTGGGCGCAGCGAACCGCCGATTTAGTGCATACCGAAGGCGGAGCCGCAATTATCATTGCCGCCGACCTGACCACCGAAGCCGGGTGCAAAGCCGTCGTTGCCCAGACCGTCGACCGCTGGCAACGCATCGACTTCATCAGCACCACAGTGGGGGGACCGAGACCCACTATGCAGGGCGAGACCACGTTCGAACGCGCCGACCGCCACCGCGATGAGGCAATGGCCGCGATCCAACAACTTTCAGATCACGCACTTCCGCTACTTCGCGAACGTGGCGGCGCCATCGTCAACATCTCCATACTTGATCTTGAACCGACCTCCCGCGAAGCAGCTCCGAACGAGTCGGGTCCTGACTCGCAGCTGTCTGACAAGCTCGATGCCGATAGCGGCGAGGTTCATCCGCCCGATCGATCTGTCGCCATCATCACGTTGAGCCACAAGATGGCGGCAGCTCACGCAGCCGACGGCGTGAGAGTTAATTCGATCGCAAGCAGCAGCATCCAATCCCGTGCGCTTGCGCGTACGACCCTCGCCTCTGGCGAAGCTACAGACGAAGTCGCGGCGCCGACCGATCTGGCTTGGCAGATCGCCCATACCGCGGTGTTTTTGCTGTCCGACGCCGCTGACGGAATCACCGGTCAGACAATCGTGGTCGACGGCGGCGCAGGCCTCAAGCCGCCACGCTGACTAGCGTTCAGCCAGCCGCACCCGGAATTGCACGCCCCGGCGCATATGCCGCAGCATCGAGTGCAGCGTCAGACAACTCTGATTCATGCTTGCGCATCGCGTCGGTCACCCTCGCCAGGACGTCGACGGTGACCCGAGCTCGATCTGCATCGAGAACTTCAACCCTTACCTCAGCCTCGTCAAGCCGACAGCGCACGACATCAATACCAGTCAACAAGGTGACCATCGACTCTCCGGCTTCGACAGCCCGCAGACGCGACGGCGTGACACGGGTTCCGGTATAGAGGCGACTAGCCAGGCATGGCGACGCCGGCAAACTTGCTTCGAGTAGCCCAAGGTGCGCTGCCACGACTCGAATTTCGGGCTTTCCCATTTCGGCTTCGATATAGGGGTGGCGCACGCCATGCTCAGCTGCTGCTTCCAGCCCCGGGCGGTACTCCCCCAGGTCATCAAGATTCGCGCCGCTCAATACCACTGACCCATCGGGCACTGCCGATGTGCCCACAAGTGCTGTGACCGCGTCGTACAAGTTGGACTTACACCAGTAGCACCGGTTCGTTGGATTCGAGAGGTAACGCTCGTCGTCAAACTCGCCCGACGTCACAATGTGCAACGACCAGCCCTCGTTCGCGGCATACGATTGCACTCGCTCCGTTCCGGACTGCGGTACCGCCGGAGTCACCGTGTGAGCGACCGAGGTGGTCAACGACGAGGCCCGATGCGCAACCGTCGCAAGAAGCAGGCTGTCGATCCCGCCGCTGCATGCGACTACTCGCTCGGGGATTTGCAACAGAACCTGCTGCAGGCGCTCGAGCGATGATTCGGCATTGGGACGGGCCCGCAGAGTTATGTCCATCGGAGACCGACGGTACCTACCGCCGGCGACGCGACCGCGCTCGTCGCGACCGTTGCTGCGGCAATCATTGTGTCGGGTTCGCCCGATGCCGAGTTCTACTTCACGACTTCGGCTGGGCCCGAAATCAAGTGGGCAAGCACGCGTGAGATTTCTTCGGGCTCGACTGGCGTTTCGACGAATCGAATGGCGAGGTTGCAACACGCTGCAATGAGCGCGCTACCGAGCATGACCGTAACAGACGGCGACTCGGTGGGATAGAGCCTGATCACGGCGTCGACAACGATGTCTAAGAACACTTCCTCATCGATCTCGCGGCACAGAGCCGTACCAAGGACCGACGGACCATCGATCAGAAGAATCTGGCTGCGTTCTGGTTGCGAAACGCATTCGATAAAAGCTCGAACCCCAACAGATAAGCGTTCGTGCGGGTCGTGCAGGTGACCCGCAGCTTCGAGCAGGGCATCTTGAACGTGACCTTGCTCTGACCGAAACACGGTTTCGAACAACGCTTCTTTGTTGTCGAAGTGGTGATACAGCGCTCCCCGCGTGACGCCGGCTTCGGCCGCAATCTTGTCGATCGAGGCGTTCGCGAACCCGACAGTTGCGAACAGTCGGCGCGCCGATTCGACAAGCGATCTTGTCGTCGCTTCTCGTCGTTCGGCTTGAGTCGTCATCGTGGGTCGCAGTATCGCAGTTGACTTACATGTTTGCATCATGTAACTTGCATACTGTCACCATGTAAATGGTCTCTACTCAAAATCGATGCTCACGAAACTAGGAAAGAGTTCGCCAATGACAGTCAGTACGACACTCGATATCGAAGCCATCTTCACCGCCTACAGTGCCGCTTGGGAAGCTCGTGATGCCGATGCCATCGCCAGTCTGCACACCGAGGACACCCAGTTCTGGCTCCATATGGGCGAACAACCCGTCATTGGGCGCGACGCTGTGCGCGACCACTTCATCGGCATCTTTGCCACATATCCCAACCTTGGGTCTGTGACGCACCGCACCATTTTCGGACATCGGCACTGGGTATTCGATTGGGCGATGACATCGACGATCACGGATTCAACCGGCCAGGATCAAACGGTCAGTTGGGATTGCCTCGATCTCGTACTGATCGACGATGCCGGTCTCGTTACCCGAAAAGACACCTATGCCGATTACCTACAGGCTCTCGCCGCTCTCGAACAAACCTGATGACACAGTCCACGCCCACTCTGTTGAACCTGAGCTCACCTAGTCAGGCGTTCGCCAAGCCCTAGTTTCACTAGTCCCACGAAAAGAGCGGGTCGTCTCGCTCGCCTTCTGTTGCGGGTGAAGCAAACGCATCGACCCCGACGGAACCGCGAAACGATGATGGCGAATACCAGCAACCGGTCGTGGGGAGATCCTGCACCCGCACCGGTTCGCCCACGTCGAGCGCGAGCAGCTGTGTCTGAGGACATCGCAGTTCGCCATCAAGTTTGATCTGCAGATGCAGGTGGGGCCCTGACGACCGACCTGCTCCGGCTGCTCCGGGCTTGCCGCCGGTCAACCCGATCAGGTCGCC
>CALKPY010000067.1 GCA_937991435.1 uncultured Acidimicrobiales bacterium | reverse complement strand
GACGATCTCGAAGGTCGTTCCCCCGCACCATTTAGCGCTCTGGTCCATCAAGGACCCAAAGAAGAATTGTCTGAACAATTTCCCCTGCGGTTGACGACGGGCCGGGCGCTCGATTCGTACAACACCGGTGTGCAATCGGGCGGCTTCAACTCGCCGATTCGCTATGGCGACGCGCTCGACATGAACCCAGCCGACGCCACGGCACTCGATATCAATGACGGCGAACGAGTTCAGGTTTCGTCTGCTCGCGGCACCGTCGAGATGGCGGTGCGCCTGCAACCCGACATTCCTCAAGGGTTGACATTTACGACCTTCCATTTCCCCGAACTGGTCGACACCAACGTGCTCACGAGCGACGCCTGGGACAAACGATCAGGAACGGCCGAATTCAAAGCCGCATCGATTCGCGTCGACAAACTCTCCGTAGCGGCAAGCTGACCAATGGCTGATCTCAAATTCACCGACGACCAGGCCTCAGACGCCGAAGTCGCCGCAGTCGCTGGCGTGCTCGGCGACACCAACGCGACCGAACACACCCATGAGCGAGTCGTCCGCGGCGGAACCGCCCGGCGTCATGCCATGCGTCACCTGCTGCTCCCGGCGCTGCATGCGCTGCAAACCGAATCTGGCTGGATCAGCCGCGGCGGCCTGAACCATGTGTGCGAACGGCTCGGCGTGCCGCCCGCAGAGGCCTATGGGGTCGCCAGTTTCTACGAGTTGTTCAAGGTCGACGAAGCACCCGACCACGACGGTCCCGTTACCCACGTCTGTGTCGACGGGCCCTGCCGCGACGGTTCAGAGCTCGTCATTGCGCAGGTGCAAGCCGCCGGTGGTCACACCCACCGCAGTCCATGTCTTGGCCAGTGCGAGCGACCAACGGCCGTCTTTATTCAAGGGCGTCGAGGGCCCGATGTCGTCGAGGCCGACAGCACGCCGTTCGCTCTGACCCAGGCTGGCAATCCCGGCCTGCGGCTGTTGCAGCGCATGGGCGTTGTCGATCCAACCAGCATTGACTCCTACCGCGAGCACGGTGGCTGGGCGGCGCTCACCCGGGTCATCGAGATGGGTGCTGACGACGTGCTCACCGCGCTCAGCGATTCCGGTTTGTCGGGCCGCGGCGGAGCGGCGTTTCCGACCGGGTTCAAGTGGCGAGCCGTGCGCGAAGCAGACGGCGACACCAAGCACATCGTTGCCAACTGCGATGAATCAGAACCCGGCACATTCAAAGATCGCCTCATCATGGAGCGCGACCCATTCGCCTTGATCGAAGCCATGGCCATCGCCGCGATCACGACGGGCGCTGACCGCGGCTGGGTCTACATCAGAGGTGAGTATCCGCTTGCCACCGAACGGGTGCGCAATGCAATCGACCAGGCACGAGCGGCGGGCATGCTCGGCGCTGACGTTGCTGGTTCCGGCCAACCCTTCGACATCGAAGTACGGCGCGGTGCCGGTGCCTATATCTGTGGCGAAGAGACCGCGTTGTTCAACAGCATCGAAGGGTTCCGAGGCGAGCCGCGCAACAAGCCGCCGTTCCCCACAACCAACGGCCTGTTCGATCAACCAACCGCAATCAACAATCCCGAAACGCTTCTGAACGTCTTGCCGATCGTGCTCGACGGCGCTCGGGCGTATCGATCGGTCGGCACCGAAGGGTCGCCCGGAACTCGGTTGTTCTGCCTGTCGGGCCATGTCGCCAAGCCCGGCCTCTACGAGATGCCATTCGGCACGACGCTCGGCGAACTGCTCGACCTCGCCGGCGGGGCGACGGGCGACACCCAAGCGATCCTGCTCGGTGGTGCCGCTGGGTCCTTTGTCACTCCAGACTCGCTCGATCTGCCGCTCACGCTTGAAGACACTCGCGCCGCTGGAACCACACTCGGGTCAGGCGTTGTCATGGTGTTCGACACCACGGTCGACCTCACCGACATGTGCACCCGCATTTCAGAGTTCTTCCGCAATGAATCGTGTGGCCAGTGCGTGCCGTGTCGTGTCGGTGCTGTTCGCCAGCACGAAATGATGGTCGAGTTGACTGGTCGCAATGGCCAAGGTCTCGCCCCTGAACGCCGCGAGCTACACGACGACATGGCCCGCGCCATGGCCGACGCATCAATCTGCGGCCTGGGCCACACCGCGGCATCTGCCGTTGCCTCAGCAATCAAACTCGGCCTGATCGGAAGCCCATCATGACTGCAGTACAACAACCTGGCCAAAGCACCGAAGTCGGTGTGACAATTTCCATCGATGGCCGAGACATCTCGGTTGGCGAAGGCGCAACGGTGCTCGACGCGTGCAAAGCCGCTGGTATTGACACTCCCACGCTGTGTTACTCCGACAATCTGACACCCGTCAACGTCTGTCGGGTATGTGTCGTCGAACTCGAAGGCAGTCGCACCTTGATCCCATCGTGTAGCCGACCAGCCGAAGAGGGCATGGTCGTGCACACCGACTCAGAGCGGGTGCGCCACAGCCGCAAGATGGTCATCGAATTTCTCGGATCAGGTGTCGATCTCAGCCAAGCTGATGATCTCAACACGTGGGCCGATCACTACGGCGCTGAACCCGACCGATACGGACCCAAAGCCGAGCGCATCGACGAAGAAGTCAAGATCCAAGACGATCTCTACATTCGCGATTACGACAAATGCGTGCTCTGCTACAAGTGTGTCGAAGCGTGCGGCGACGATGCCCAGCACACGTTCGCCATTGCCATCTCTGGCCGCGGGTTCGAAGCGCGGATCAGTACTGAATTTGACATCGCGCTTCCTGATTCGGCGTGCGTGTACTGCGGTAATTGTGTGGCGGTTTGTCCTACCAACGCGTTGCAGTTCAAGACTGAATGGGACTTGCGCGAAGCCGCCCAGTGGAAGCCCGAAGAGCAGACCGTCACCACAACCGTCTGTTCCTATTGCGGTGTCGGATGCAATCTCGAAATGCACGTGCAAGACAACACAATCGTCAAGGTGACATCGCCAAACGATCACGATGTCACGAGCGGCAACTTGTGCATCAAGGGCCGGTTCGGTTGGCAATACGTACAGCCAAGCATCGAAAAACGCTGACTACCGAGCGATTCTGAGGCCAGGACCGAGATATTGAGACCATGACCGGCGATCGGCCACTGCGCTTTTACGACAACCGCCAGAAGTACCTCACCTTTGTCACAACCTGTGATGAGAAGTGGCGCGTCGCCGAGCGGGCGGCGCGCGAACTTTCAACGCTCAAGCCCGCGCCGCCGGCGCTGCGTCTTTTCGACGCTGGCGTAGGCGACGGCACAGTGCTCGCCAATCTGATGAGCGCCATGCACGCGGACTTCCCAACGGTGCCGTTCTATGTCGTAGGCAAAGAGATCAGCCTCGAAGATGTTCGGTTGACACTCGAGAAACTTCCCGATCGTTTTGTTGAGCACCCCCAGACCGTTGTTGTTCTTACCAACCTTCACTACAGCGAGTCGCCCTGGCTGCGGCCTAACACCGAAGCCAAACAAGCGCGCATGGTCCACAAGACGGTGTCCCTCGAGGGAAGCTCGTCGTACGGTTTCGGTGAGCAATTGCGCGGGCTTGACGACTTTCTCGCTGAGCATTGGAAAGTCGAGCGCAGCGAAAAGACGGGCAACCCGTTGTACGTAACACCAACTGCTCTTGTGTTGCATCGTGCTGACCATGCTTTTGCGTTGAGCGATGTTCTGCCTGACCCCGATGAGCCACGTGCTGACTTTGACCTCGTCATCGCTTCGCAGCCTTGGCGCTCTCGCACCGACGCAGAATTCAAGGTCAAGCGCATCTTGTGTCCACTATCGCGGGCGTTGCGCAGTGGTGGTGTTCTGCTCGGTATCCAGTCGAGCGGCAACGATCCGGGCATTGACATCATTGAATCGATCTGGCCCGGTGAGCAACCGTTTCCCGTAGGCCGCCATGAGTTACTCGAGGCTTTGCATCGTGAACTGGGTGACAACGCCAGATCGTTCGACCTGCTGGCCCTGAGCGATGACGACAGCCTTTTGCAGTACCGCATGCACACGCTGCCGGCCGAGATTGGCGAGGGCATTGGCACCTCAACGCTGTTCGCCGCGTGGAATGCCGCCGTGTATGTCGCCCAGATTGAAAACGAACGCGTGGAGCAGGCAACGATCGACGGTCGTTATATCGAAGCCACCGCGCAGGTGTTACGCGATCGCGAAGGCCTCTGGTTCAACGACGAGACCTTTGTTGTACGACGCCTCTGACAAGGAGCGCACGACTTCCTAGGCACTGGGCTTTAGAGGCACACGGCTTGTGAGGGCACTGGGTTTTAGGGGCAGAGTGTGTTTGCGATGCCTACAGCGCATTGCATGATCACCGACACATCGAACACGTCAACAAAACCGTCGCCTGACATATCTGCTGCGACTTCGTTCGCATCAGAACCCGGTGCGGGAAGCGGACAACTGCCAACACCGTCACGCAACAACACCACAAGCTGCAACGCAAACGACGCATCATTCACCGTGATCAAACCATCACAATCAACATCACCAAACGCAACCACCAC
>CALKPY010000066.1 GCA_937991435.1 uncultured Acidimicrobiales bacterium | reverse complement strand
CAGGACCAATCGCGCCGGGTGCGACCGTGATGTGCGCCGCAGTGGGTGCTGCGACCTTTGGCGAGTACGCAAATATTGGCTCAGTTGTCGGTTTGCCATCTGACGTATCAGGTGCGCTGATCGCTGGCACCTTGGCTGTCGAGAGCAGCGACCCCTCTCACTACACCGGCATATCAACTGCGCTGTCGAATGCTGTGCTTCAGGGACAAGTCGAGGCCACCAATCCATCGCCCACTCCAACCGCGGGGGTTTCGACACGCGCTCCAGCCGCAGCGGTTGCGTCGCCAACGGCAGATCCTGCGCAGACCCTGGCTCTGACGGGGGCTGGATCGGTAGCTCTGCTTTTCCTCGGCGTAGGCGTGCTCGGATTCGGCTTCGCTGCCACTGGCGTCAGCCGTGTCGCCAACGAACAGGACGAATAGGCGCCGCTGAACTGGCAAGATGCCGGGGCCAGCGACAACGTTCGACCGTTGTGCCCCGGCACCTACGTCTGGGGCGCTCCTGTCGCTACACCGGCAAGGTCCATCCGCGATAGCCGCGGACAAAACCAGCGCCTTCAAGGTGCTCCACAAGCGGCGACGCTGCGGCCCGTTCGCCATCGATCGTTGCGAGTTCGAATCGCACGCGGCCGGCTCGTGCTGCTTCGGCCAGAGCCGGCGCCCAGGCGGAACTGATGGCAGCGTTGGCGAACGAGCTCATTGATTTGCCGCCGCGTTCAATGTGCACGAGGGGCTCACCGTCATGTAGCACCACGAGGGCTCCAGCGGTACGTGCTGGACGCCCTGCTGATTCGGGCCAGGCAAGCGTTGCTCCAAACGGCTGGGCCGGGTCAGCCGCGCCGAGAGCGACAGCGCTCATTGGTTTTGATTCACGCCGTAGGCGATCGACCGCGCCTGGTAAAGCGAACTGCGCTGCGCCGAGCCCTTCGACGAAATAGCCCCGGCGCACGTGACCCTGATCTTCGAGAGCGCGCAACATTGGATAGAGACCCGCGTACCCACCGGTGACCCCCTCTGCGAGGACTGCTTCTCGGGTGAGTACACCGTGGCGCTCCAACAGCTGCATGGCACGTGCGTGGGCCGACGCCGTGTTTGTTCGCCGAGGAATCAGCAGCGGTTCGACGAGAGACCAGCGGCCGGCCGCAGATCTCGGGCCGGCAGCATTTAGCTGCCCGAGTCTCGGACGGCGACGTCGCCCAGTCGACGTGTTCTTGGGCACGGGAACAGCACCCGCGAGGTGGGCCCGCAGGGGCGCCATCGAGTCGTTGGTTACCTCCCCGTTCCAAACGAGTTCCCAGAGCGCCTTGAGAACGGTGGCATTGTCGTAGCTCTGCCCAGCGTCGGCGCACGCTTGCAAAAGATCTGGCCAGAAGCTCGCCCCACGCCTCTCGAGCTGCACCCGCAGCACGTTGTGCAACGCTCCGTCAAGAGGGTCAGATCGGTCGGTAAGCAGAAGCGACGCTTGGTCGCGAAACACCAACTGAATGCGTCCGTCATTTTTGGCGAGAGCTCCGGCCCCGACCCACAACACGTCGCCAGCCGCACACAGGGCGTCAAGGTCTGCCGGCTGGTAATCCGCCATGCGCACTGCGAGCACATCGCGTTCGAGGGTCGACATCGCGAGCGCAGCCCCCTGCAGAGTCAACAGCACATCGATAAGCCCGTCAACTCCGGCTCGGGCGACACCCACGCCCTGCCAGCGTGGAAGAAACCGCGCCAGCGCTCGGCCGTCAACGGGTTGCACCTGACGGCGCAGCGCAGCAAGGGACCGACGTCGCAAACTACGCAGAACCTCAGGGTCGCACCATTCGGTTTCGCTGCCGCCCGGGCGGTAGTCGCCGCGCTGGAGGCTTCCGGCGGCTTCGAGCGCGTCGAGGGTTGGGCCGAGATCTGTGACTTTGATGCCGAGTCGCCGAGCGACGTCGACGGTCACGAAGGGGCCGTGGGTGCGGGCATACCGCTCAACAAGTCGTTCGACCGCGTTTGGGACCGGTTCCAGGAATACGTCAGGAAGCTCATCGTCGACCCGATGGCCGGCCCCATCGCGCAGCAGGCCGGCGTCGTCGGCAGCGGCCACTCTCGTCTCACCGTCGACGGCGATCCGAATCGCCCGACGTTTGGCGATCAGCTGATCGACGTGACCCCTCACGAGGGATGGGTCGGCAGATCGGTCGATGAGCTCGTCGAGGCTCAGCGGTCCGAGTTCCCTCATGAGGTCGTGGAGCTCGTCGGTGTCTCTGGCTTTTCGCCCAGAGGTCAGTCGTTGAAGCTCGTGCTCGACAGCGGTCATGACGTCGTGGTTGAGTAGTTCTCGTAGTTCCGCCGATCCAAGCAGCTCACGTAACAGGTCGCGATCAAGGACGAGTGCTGCGGCGCGCCGTTCAGCTATTGGCGCGTCGTACTCGTACATATAGACGGCGACCCAGCCGAACAACAATGATTGAGCGAATGGCGAAGCCTTGGGAGTCTCCGCCAACACAACGTCAACGGAGCCGTCGCTCATGCCAGCAAGAACTTTGCGAAGCGCCGGGAGATCGAACACATCGTTCACGCATTCGCGGATCGTCTCAAGCAGGATCGGAAAGTCGTCGTGCTTGCGGGCGGCTTTGAACAGATCTGCGGCCCGTTGCCGCTGTTGCCAAAGCGGGGTGCGCTGATCCGGTCGACGGCGAGGCAACAGCAGCGCTCGCCCGGCGGCTTCCCGGAACCGACTCGCGAACAGAGCGGTGTTCGGAAGCTCATCGATCACGATGCTGGCAATGTGGTCAGGGTCGATCGTGAAGATATCGGGGTCAAGGTGATCGAGGTGCTCGGGAAGCCGCAGCACGATGCCGTCATCGCTCCAAATCATTTCAACATCGGTGCCGTGGGCTTCGGTCAGGCGAGACCTGATTGCCATGGCCCAGGGTGCGTGCACCTGCGCCCCAAAAGGCGAGTGCAGACAGACTCGCCAGTCGCCAATCTCATCGCGGAACCGTTCGACGACGATTGTCTGATCGCTTGGCACTGATCCGGTCGCATGGGCTTGGTCGTTGAGATAGGCGATCAGGTTGCCCGCAGCAAACCGGTCAAGGCCAACGTCGTTTTCGAGCCAGGCTTGTGCGTCGGGCCGCTCAAGACTCTCGCGAATGAAGGCGCCGATTGCTTCGCCTAGCTCCAACGGGCGTCCTGGGCCGTCGCCGCGCCAGAACGGCATCTTTCCCGGTACTCCCGGAGCTGGGGTGACAATCACTCGTTCGAACGTGATCTCTTCGATACGCCAGCTCGACGCGCCCAACAAAAACACTTCACCGGGTCGGCTCTCGTAGACCATTTCTTCGTCGAGCTCACCGACCCGGGTGCCGTCTGGAAGAAACACCCCGAACAACCCGCGGTCGGGGATGGTTCCCGCATTGGTAACTGCGAGCCGCTGTGCACCGCGGCGTCCGCGCACGGTGTTATCGACTCGGTCCCAGACGATTCGTGGCCGTAGTTCGCCGAACTGCTCAGACGGGTAGCGCCCAGCCAACATGTCGAGCACGTTGTGGAGCACATCGTCGGTGAGATCAGCAAAATTTGCGCTGGAGCGCACCACCACCGCAAGGTCGTCGATTGGCCAGTCATCGAGTGCGCACATAGCGACGATTTGTTGGGCCAGCACGTCGAGGGGGTTGCGAAGGAAGTACGTCGACTCGATAAGTCCTTTGCGCATGCGATCTGCGACGACGGCGGCTTCGAGTAGATCGGCGCGATGTTTGGGGAAGATGCGGCCTTTGCTTGTTTCGCCGACGTTGTGGCCGGACCGTCCGATTCGCTGCAAGCCTCGGCTCACGGCTCCTGGTGACTCGATCTGCGCAACCAGGTCGATCGACCCCATGTCGATGCCGAGCTCCAGGGAGCTCGTAGTGACCAGCCCCCGCAGCAGGCCAGCTTTGAGCTGTGCTTCGATTTCTGAGCGACGTTCCCGACTGATAGAGCCGTGGTGGGCTCGCACCAACGGAATCGGCTCGACGAGACCGTCGTCTTCAGACGAACGAGTAATGGCGTCGGGCGCAGGACCGTCGAGCTCGTGGGCGAGTTCGTTGAGCTCGGTCGCGAGGCGCTCGGCGAGGCGGCGGTTGTTGACGAACACAAGGGTTGATTGATGCGATTCGATTAGCTCCAAAAGCTTCGGCTGAATCGACGGCCAGATGCTTTTGCGCTGGGGGTGTCGCCGCTTTGGAGCGTCGGGGTCAAGTTCGATCACGCTTCCGAGGTCGCTCAGATCTTCGACCGGCACCACGACCTGTACGTCGAGGTCTTTGCGCACCCCAGCATCGACGATTTCTACAGGCCTCCACCGGCCATCTGAGCGTCCTGCGAGAAATCGCGCCGTTTCCTCGAGCGGCCGTTGCGTCGCCGATAACCCAATGCGCTGTGGCGAGTCTTTGCACATGGCCTCGAGTCGTTCGATTGACAACGACATGTGAGCGCCGCGCTTGGTGCCGGCCAAAGCATGGATCTCGTCGACGATGATGGCTTCGACCCTAGTGAGGCCTTCGCGAGCCTTAGAGGTCAACATGAGGTAGAGCGACTCGGGCGTCGTGATCAAGATGTCGGGTGGACGTCGCGCAATCTGACGGCGTTGCTGGGCGGTCGTGTCACCGGTGCGCACTCCCACGGTGGGTCGTGAGGTGGTGATTCCGAGTTCGTCGGCGGCGTCGATAATGCCCGCCAGGGGAGCGTGCAGGTTGCGGTCAACGTCAACGGCGAGCGCTCGCAAGGGTGAGAGATAGACAATGCGAGTGTGCGGATCGTCGTCGGGTGTTGGGTCGCGGATCAGGCGGTCCAAGCCCCACAGGAAGGCGGTGAGTGTCTTGCCGGAACCTGTGGGAGCAAGAATGAGCGAGTGATTCCCTGCGGCTATGGCAGGCCAACCCTGTGCCTGAGCGGCGGTCGGGGCGTCGTAGGTCGAGTTGAACCATTCCCGCACTGGCGGGCTGAACTCATCGAGCGCCACACGTTGAAGATAGGACCCGCAGCCGGTGGCGTCGATCTCAGTCGCGAAGCACCGTGGCGGAGTCGCCCGTATCGATGATCGCCAGACGTCGGGTGGCGCGGGTGATTGCCACGTACAGCGAACGCAGCCCCTGCGGTTCGAACTCGACGATCGAGTCGGGTTCGATCACGATCGCCGCGTCGAGTTCGAGGCCTTTGACCATAGAGACGGGAATGACCGAAATCTCTTTTTCGAGAGCGCCGGCATAGGCGAGGCCGTGGTCGATTCCTTGATCGGTGAGAAATGACGACACTTCATCAGCGACGGCGGTAGCGCAGATGACAGCGATATTGCCGGCACCGATTGCGTCTCGCTCCTCGTCAATCGTGCGAGCGAGCACGTCGCCAAAGGTTGCTTCGGTTGCGTTGACAAAGCGGGGTGGGTCACCTTCGGGGCGTACCGCGACCGGGGCTTTTAGGTCAGGCATTGCAATAGCAAGGACCTTCGCTGCCAGATCGATTAGCGGACCTGGCAGTCGGTACCCGACGGTCAGCTCGCGCCGCTCAACGCCCTTGTTCGACGGAAGCTGGGCGACGACGCTCTCCCAGCTGTCGTGGGCCCATGCGCTCGTTGCTTGAGCAATGTCACCGACGATGGTCATCGATGCATTGAGTGACCTGCGACCGATCATGCGTAGCTGCATTGGTGACAGATCTTGTGCTTCGTCAATGACGATGTGGCCGTACGTGCGAAGGGTGACGTCTGCCACCTTGCCAGAACGCGGTCCGATCAGCTGATTTGCTTCGTCGAGCAGCGGCACATCGTGGGCGGTCCACATGACGTCTTCGTGGTGCGAGCGTGGCATGTGCAACGATTCGACGCTGTCGCCAAAGTCGCGCAAGCCCGCGGCGCGAAGCAACGCTCGGGATCCATAGAGGTCGTGCAGGAATTCGGCTGGCGTCAACGCAGGCCACATCCAGGTGAGCGCCTCGCGCACTTCGTCAGTCGTGGCCAGGTTGTCGCGTAGCTCGCTTTCTTCGACTTCGTAGCGGCCGCTCTCAGCGAGCACCTTGTAGAAACCATCGACCAGAAACTTGCGCCCGTGGTTGTGGAACCGGGCGCGCCGGCGAGTTGTCGCGATGAGGTCTCGGCTGTCTTCAATCGTGAATCGCAGTCGCTGCACGCCGTAGTTGATGACAAGGTCCTCGCGCAGTGCTCGTTGGCGTTGGCGAAGCCCCCGTTTGATCATCGCGGTCATGCGAAGGTCGCCCTTGATGCGGGCTGCGGTTGTGTCGTCTGCGCCGCGCACCCGGACATCGGGCACGAAGTCGCCGAGCACCGCAAGCTCAACGCCCGATTCGCCAAGTGACGGAAGCACCTGCTCGATGTAGGTCAGGAAAAGGCGATTTGGTCCAATGACCAGAACCCCTTGTCCGGCCAACGGGAATCGGTGCGTGTAGAGCAGGTAGGCGGCTCGGTGTAGGGCCACGACGGTCTTGCCTGTTCCGGGGCCACCTTGCACGACGATGATGCCAGGTAGTGGCGCTCGGATGATTTCGTCTTGTTCCCCCTGGATTGTGCCGACGATGTCGCCGAGCCGGCCGGAGCGCGCCCCTTCGAGAGCAGCCACCAGGGTGCGTTCGCCCTTGAGCCCTGCGCCGTCGTTCTGGTCGTCGAACCATTCGTCTTCGAGGCCGAGTAGTTCGCGCATGCGCGTGATGAAGTGGCGGCGTCGGGCGAGACCCATGGTCTGGCGTCCGGTGGCTCGGTAAAACGCTTCGGCGATTGGCGCCCTCCAGTCGACGACCAACGGGTCTCGGTCTTCGTCGAACACTGCGACACGCCCAATATGGAAATGGTCGCCCTCTTGGCGGTCGATGCGCCCGAAGAT
>CALKPY010000065.1 GCA_937991435.1 uncultured Acidimicrobiales bacterium | reverse complement strand
GGTGACGCTACGCCGCTACGCCCACGTGATCCCGGCCGCCGACCGGCACGCCGCCGACCTACTCGACGGGCTGCTCGGCTAGTAACGGGTCGACGGCTAAGTGTTACTACGTGGCGGTGTGGTTGCAGGTGGCACAGTTGTGCGGGACTCATCAATCAGTCGGACGTGGCTCATGTCGGCAACACGCCCGAGGCGGTCGGCGTCGACCATGCACCCGTCACTCGGTCCACCGTGTACCCCATCGCCGGAGCATGCACGACAACCCCAACGCCGCCACCCTGCACCCAGCCGGTCTTGCCTTGGCTGTGCACATCGAGATCACAAGTGCCGGAGAAACCAACGCACCAGTCGATGGCAACATTCTTCACCCACGGGCCGTTGTCGGACCAGACAGGCAGATCGGCCAGAACCACAAAGTCGACCTCGACATCTTGAATGTGATGCGCCTCGGTTGGCACGCACGTCAACACCCAGCCGGTGCGGGCGCACTGGTTCGCGTCGACCTCAACGACAATGTAGTTGTACAGGGTCGCCCGACCCTCTTGGCCCGATTGGGCGCTCGACGGCGAACCGACAAGCAGCAAAGCGGCGGTGATCACAAGGGCGGACAGTTTCTTCATGTGGGTTCTCATAGATCCAATCATTTCACATAGTGGTAAAACCGGGCATGGGGATCAGTCCCCACCACCCACCAGGGGCGGTCAGGTATCCAATCGGATACCCAACCGCCCACGGCGCGGTGATTACTCGCCGAGCACTTCCGTCGCCAGCGCCGCGGCCTCACGGGCCTCGTCGATCCACTGCAGGTACTTGCCCGACGTGTAGACCGACCACGGCTGGAACGGTCCCCAACCAAGCGCATCGGCCTGTCTGGCAATCGTGTACGCCGAGCGCAGGTTGAACGCCGGATCAACCAAGGCGTACCGGTCGCGAGTGCGACCCGTATGGTCGTCGACACGTAGGGATCTCGTCTGAGACAGACCCACACTCGGTCCCCACTTGCCCGTCTGGATCGTCGTGTCGCCAAGCACCTCGGCACGGCCACCCGACTCACCACGCACCACTGCGGTCATAATGGCCAGCTCTTCACCACGGAAACCAGCCTGGTGGGCCAGATGGGCGACCCCGTAGTGTGTCCACGTGCCGTCGACGTTGTTCAGTGGCACATCACGCGCCGCATCCTGCTCGGCCTTGCGCTTCTCACGACGCTCGATGCGATCGAGCCGTTCCTGCTTCATGTCGCGGCACGCCTTGTCAGGGTTCCGTTCACAGCGTCGAATCAACTCCGTCGTAGCGTCCACCACGATCGGCTCGACCTTCGGCGGCGCATCGCTGATGTCAGGCGGGCTAACCGAACCGTCAGACATGCTAACCGGTTCGACGACCCGCAAGACCGCACCCGGCGGCTCCGGCCACGACACCGACGGCGTCGAAGCCATCATGGCGAACACGGCCAGAATACCGACCACTACCAGAAGGCGACTCATGGGTGCACCTCATCGGCGAACGAACCGGCCATGCGACGTGCACGACCCGTCAGCCACAAACCGACCGCCAGCAGCGTCGAACCGACACCAGCCAGCCAGCCCGTCTCAGCGCCAGTCACCGCCAACTCGGGCGGTTCACTGCTCGAACGCGGTGCAGGGGCCGCGATAGTGCTAGGAATCGGCTCGAGGCCAGGCGGCTCGGCCACCTCGACCACGGTTGTAGTCGTAGGCGTTACCTCGATGACCGTCGTAGTCGGCGCAGGCGCCACCGTGGTCGGCGCCACCGTGGTGCTAGGTGTCGGCTCGACAACCTCCAACGCCGGATCATCCGGCAACACCGTCACCAGTGGAATCGGATCAGGACCGACACCTGAATCGAGCAGCACCGCCCAACCGACCGACACCAGCTCGACCGAATCATACGACCCGAGCCGATCAACAGCATGCATCACCACGACCCCGGTGAAACCACCGATCGACGGCGTGACAAAGGACTGCGATTCCTCGATGTCGTCCACATCGTCACGCAGATCGACCGTCGGCGGCGACTGCCACACAACACCGTCATCGTTGACCAACTGCACGATCACGGACTCGTGATCCTGCGCATCAGCCAACCGGTTCGACCCCTCATCGGCCAACGTCACCGTCACCCGATACTGAGCCTCACCCATCGACGCCGTCGGCGGGCTGACCCAAAGGTCGTTGGTCGTGTCCCCCGGCTCACTGATGAACCTGACACCGGGCGCCCAGCCGTCACTCAACGGCTGAGCGTTCGCCGTCGTCGCGCCCCAAAGGACCGACGCAAACACAAACACCGCCAAAGCGAGCGGAATATCTCTCATTTTCACCACAGCATTCTCCGATTCTGAACATGTAACACGTTGCATAGTTGAAAGCGTAGTCACGCCGCCACCTCTTCTTTCTTGGCAAGCTCAAGTAGCTCCCGCAGGTCATTCGCAATGACCACAAGGGCCAAAGAGCAGATCATCTCCGGTGTCGCCTTCATGGCGACATCACCGACGACAGCTTTACTGTGCGGCAGATGCAGGTCGACCGGGTCGAGCGCATCCGGTTCGGCTTCCTTCGTGGCCCAAACCATCACTGGCCCTGCTTTCCCTGCGGAGGCGCCGAGATGCAGTTCGTCGTACCTTCGACGACGCCGCCCTGGGCACACGTCTGATAGGTGATCGCATCGAGCTGCAACTCGGCCACACGGATCGCACGGTCGTTGTAACTCACCCAGCCGAAGAACACGGCGGCGATCAGCGCACAGCCGACCACGTAGTTGAGGATCTGCTTCGCGATCTGCGAAAGCTGCGGTCGAGCAGGTGGCGGTGGCGGCACCTGCATGTATTGCTCGTCTTGATTGAAATGCTTACCCATTAGTTCGTCTCCTTGAGTTCGTCGGCGATCATCTGTTCGATGTCGTCTCGGGTCTTCGGTTCTATGGCCAGTTCGGCCAACTCTTGAAAGGTCATGCGATCGACTCCCCGTCATGCGGCTCGCCGTCATGTGGGTACTCGATGGCAGACACCTGATTCAGATGCACAAGGCACCGTTCGATCCCGTCAGTCGGATGCACCGGATAGGTGTCACCAACCCGGGGCGCCACGATCACACCATGGCGCTCGAGTAGCCCCTTGGCGTCACGCTCAAGCCACGTGATAGCTGGGCCGCTCATCGAACCAACTCCCTCATGGCGTCATAGGCATCGCCGGCCGTTGTCGCCTGCACGATTAGTGGGCCATCGGTGGCCCACGTGGCCAGCGTCCACACAGTGATGCCATCGACCCGTTCGGCATGCAGCATCGAATGCTCGATGATGCTGAGACGTGCCCGCCGGTCACTTGCCCGCCGTGCTGCTCTGACCAGCGCTGTGATCAGTAGTGCGCCAGATGCGACGATCATCTAGACCACCTCGTTTCCGGGCTCAACGGCAGCGATATGAATCTGGTCCTGACGCATGCCAGTGCAGCAAGAGGGCACACCGTTGCGGTCGAACAGGTCCGACATGTCAGACGGTGCATACAGCTCCACCTCTTCGGACAGGTCAGCTGAACGAGCGCCGGGGATCTGCGTGACCCCGTTGTCGCGTCGCTCAACCTGAGCGTCAGGGCTGATCTGGGTGCGATCCTGCACCGACGGCGCATCAGCCTTCGGCGCAAAGAACAAGAACCAGACGGTGAAGATGGCGACCAGCAGGCACACCAGCTGCAAAGCAAACAGCTTCGCCTGCGCCTTCACGCCTGCCAAAGCGTTCGCCTTCACCGGGTGCACGTAGCTGTGCGGTGGCTGGATTGGGTCGGGCGCCCATCCGTTGTTGTAGTGTCGCTTCTGCATCAGTTGCCTCCTTGGGGCTTCTGTTGTGCCGTGCCCGTCGAGCTAGAACTCGGCGGGCGCACTTTGTTTTGTGGGGTTATGCAACACGTTGTATAACGTGTCGCACTTACATCATCGACGAATCTAGCCGGATCTTTAGGACTTTCTGCTCGAAAACCCCACCAGCAACGCCACTACCCTAGACAACACAAGGCATAGGGGCCTTCAAAAATGTAGCCCGACCGGTGGCCGTGGGGGCCAGCTGGTCGGGCTACTCAGCCGAATCGCGCATCTCGGCGACACGTCCCAGCAGTTCCCTGCGGTCGGACGTCGACAGGGTGTCGTCGACCATGATCGACTGCTCGATCGTCGGCCGCTGCACGCCTTCGAAGAACCCGGCACGGGCCAGAATCCAACCGGCCGGCAACGACATGATCCGCTCGAGCTCCACCAGCGTCGGCAGTGTGGGCACGAACTCGCCCGACTCCAACCGCGACAGGTGGGGCTGATAGATGAACGTGGACATGCGGCCCACATCTGACTGACTAGTGCCGGTCAACTTGCGGGCCTCACGGATCGCGTTAGCTATCGCTTGCAGGCTTTTCGTCTCAAGTGTCACATGCACGTGTTAGGTTTCCCAAAGACCCCGGCGGCGTCTGAAATCGTCCCAAATTCTGGTGGAAAGATGGCGTCCATGAACCTCGCCGAACTGAAAGAACTAGACCACGACCGGCTCGCCGAATACGCGCACAGCCTCCAGGCACGACTCGAAGTCGTCGCTGGCATCTGTTCAGGCGTTGGCGACATCGTCGGCAGCGACCCGGTGGGCGGAATCGTAGGCGTCGAGAACGATACGGCGCAGCATGGGGCTGAGAGTGCCGTCGTGTTCAATGGCTGAGCGGGCCGACGGTATATCAACGTCGACATAGCCGGCGTCGATAAACAGCTGCCCACGTCGTAGGCCGAGGGCGTCTTCCATCGCTGCCACCTGATCGAGTTGGTCGAGTGGGCGACCGTCGACCCACCGGCCGATCGTCGACGGGTGCACGTCGATTTGGCGGGCCAGTTCGGCCTGCGACATGGAACCAATCTGAAGAGCTCCCGCTAAAGCCTTGGCAAACGACACGTGTGGAACCCTACACCACATGTGGAACCTCGGTGCATTTCATTGCATAGGTGCAATGGTTCTTCGTTTTGGTGCTTGCATTGCATCCGAATACATGTACCATTGCCTGCATGCAATCGACACAGAATGACAACGAACGACAAGAAACGCCGCGAATCGTCAACTATTCGCAAGCGGCCGTGTACGTCGGCACCAGCCCCAGAGTCATCGCACATCTTGTGAACATCGGTGAGCTCAAGCTCGTCGACGGCCTCTTCAAGAAGATCGCCATCGACGAACTCGAACGCTGGATCGCCGAACAGGTGGCCGCATGAGCCTCCAGGCGGCCACCAAGTACTGCAAAAAGTGCGACACCGAGAAGAACCCGTCGGACTTCTACAACAATGCATCCAACAAAGACGGACGCTCGAGATACTGCGCCGACTGCACCCGTCTGAGGGTGAAGCAATCACAAGCCAAGCGACGTGAAGAGTTGGGTGATGAACGCTACCTAGCAACTAGGCGCGGCGACGTCGCCCGGTTCCGGCAAACCGAAGCGGGCAAGCGTCAGGTCAAGCTCGACCGCATGATCCGAACTGAAGCGAATCGTCGACTGCGGGAACTTCATAGAGACGACTACGAGCACCTTCTCAAGATCGCACGACGGGAAGCTCAAGCCGAACTCAACGAGGTGTCGGCATGACCAACGGCACGACCACCCCGCCCAACTACGACGCCGGACTGCTCGACACAGCCGTCGGCGGCATCTGCGCCATCGGGCTGCTCGCCGCCTTCCTACTCCTATGCGCCTACCACCAAGAGATCGGCGCATGGATCAGACACACCATCACACCCGAACCAAAGGACAACCCCCATGCGAACCGTTAACACCCAAACCGACGACCAAGTCGCCTACATCGAAGGCAACCTGCGAGTCACCCACCGGACCAAAGACGGCCAATTCGACGGCATCTACATCGACGACGAACTCTTCGGCCACACCATCAGGGTCGACCACGACCAGGCCATCCAGATCGTCGAAGCGCTCACCGCTCTGACCATGCCAGCCATCCCCAAGAGCAACACCGAACCCAGCGACTGCGACCCGTCGCTCGGCTGTACATTCGCCGACCCCAGCACCATCGGCCACTGCTGGCGCCAAGGGGCCCGCAGCATCGGCTACGGCTACGCACTCTGCGAAGTCCACGACACCAACGAGAACGTGCAATCGATCCTCGACCACAAGGTGGCGTGATGACCGACGTATACACGCAGAAAGAACTCGACGAAGCACTCGCCCGCAACGATTCAGAAATCTGGATAAGAGGCAATAGCAATTTTACGGTTTGGGCTTCCGACTCGTCGACGGTTCGGGCTTACGACTCGTCGACGGTTTGGGCTTACGGCTCGTCGACGGTTCGGGCTCACGGCTCGTCGACGGTTTGGGCTTACGACTCGTCAACGGTTTGGGCTTACGGCTCGTCGACGGTTCGGGCTTACGACTCGTCAACGGTTTGGGCTTACGACTCGTCAACGGTTCGGGCTTACGGCTCGTCGACGGTTCAGGCTTCCAAGTATGTGCCAGTGCATCACATGTCGGACAGCTCGACGATCGACGCAACCATCGTCATCAAAGTACCTGCGCTCGCAGCTACATCCGATTGGGCTGATTTTCACGGCGTAGAAAACACCGGCAAAACGATGGTCGTCTTCAAAGCCGTTGATGACAGTCTCAAATCGGGTCGCGGATTCAGCTATCCGATCGGCGAAACCGTCAAATGTGACGATTGGGA
>CALKPY010000064.1 GCA_937991435.1 uncultured Acidimicrobiales bacterium | reverse complement strand
GTCAAGGCCTTTGGCCTCGCCAAGGTGCGCCTGAGTGACGCCCTCGAGCCCTTCGAACGGGCTCACCTTGCCCAGGCCATGGCCACCCACGTGGTGCAGGCACAACAAGACGACCTTGCCGTGGCCGTGTGCTGCGACGATGCCGAAGTCGCGACATGGGCGGAGTCGGTCGGAGCCCGTGTCATCTGGTGTCCACAAACAGGACTCAACGGAGCCGTTCAGAACGGGTTCGGCGAGCTCCGAGATGACGGCATTGAACAGGTCGCTGTGGCTCACAGCGATCTTCCGCTCGCACAAAGTCTTGGCGCCCTATTCGGATGGCCCGGAGTGACCATCGTTCCCGACCGCCATCGGGCGGGAACCAACGTGCTTGTGCTTCCGACCTCGGTCGATTTCAGGTTCGCCTATGGCAATGGGTCGTTCCTGCGCCATGCCACCGAAGCCGTGCGGCACCGCCAAGGGCTGCGAGTCGTACACGACCCCCGTCTGGGCTGGGATGTCGACCATCCCGCCGATCTCACGCTTCCCGATGGTTCAACTCTCCCGATTCGCTAGTTAAGCGACCTGCAAAGGACCAATGCCATGACGAACCAGCCACATGCCACCAACGATGTCGACGTTCCGGCTCGTGTTCTGGCCATCTCCGCGCACCCTGATGACAGTGAGTTGCAAGCTGGGGGCACGCTCGCAAAGTGGGCCGCGGCCGGCAGCGAAATCAGCATTGTCGTCTGCACCGACGGATCTAAGGGAACATGGGACCCACACGCCGACCTCAGCGATCTGATCGCAACCCGCCAGTCTGAACAGCGAGAGGCAGCGGCTCGTCTGGGCGCCACCGGGACCGTGGGCTTTTGTGAATGGGTCGACGGCGAGTTGGTTCACTCTCGAGCCAATGTCGGTGTGCTCGCAGCCTGGATCCGTCGACTACAGCCAACAATCGTGCTCAGTCACGACCCATGGAAGCGCTATCGGCTGCATCCTGACCATCGAGCAGCCGGCTTTTTGGTGACCGACGCGATCGTGGCAGCGCGCGATCCACATTTCTTCCCTGAACACGAACACGCATACCACCGGCCTGATGAGCTGTGGTTGTTCGAAGCAGACGAGCCCAACCATGCCGAGTCGGTCAACGGCTGGGTCGACCAGAAAATTCAGGCGCTCGAAGCCCACAAAAGTCAGCTTGAGTCGACGATGCACATCGATCCAAACGACGAGGCGCATGGCCGGGCGGCATTTGCACAGCTAATGCAAGACACGGCGTTGGCGGCCGGTTCCCTGTTTGACCGAGGTCCCAGCGAAACCTTTCACCGCTTGACCGATCTCTAGTCCCGAACAGTTGAGACGAAACGTCACACAGACGCAGGGCTCCACAGCCGACACACGGCAAAAAGGGTGATGGAGGCTCGAAAGAGCCTCCATCGATGGGATTTCAGGTGGCGGGAACCTGTCCTCCCGGTTTGCGGGTCGTAACCCACGTCCGAAGGTTCTTGGGCGGCGGGGCCCTCACCTTCGGGATTGTCGGCCACATGGGCCTTCCTCTTAGAGACGCAACAGCCCCGAAGGGAGTCGCGAGGTTTCTGAAAGAATTTTCAGAAACTCACAACAACCATCGGGGCTGTTGGTAGATCACGAGTGCGCTAGCGCACTGTGTGAGTCAGATCAGGTGCGGTCTTCGACTGCGCCGCCGACCTTGTTGTACACGCTTGGCCAGAAGCGGTCACGAGCGGCCCAGATGCCACCGACGCCGTACTTGATGACCATGATGCCGACAAGTGAGCTCATGACTGCCTTGAAGAGGCTGTCGACAATGCCGCCAGCGATTTCAATTTGGTCGATGACCATCATGCCACCGATGAACCAGATGCCAGCGAACGCAGCGGTTGCCGCAGCGTTGCCCCAGCTCTGGGTCGAGGTGGTGTTGCTGACGAGATCACGAACGAAGTTCGCAGCTGCGCCAGTAACAAAGAGCAAGATGAGAGCAACGAACAACTTGGGGAGCCAAGCAGCGAGATCGTCAATAAGGGTCTGGAGCGCTTCGATACCAAGAGTTTCAACTGCCATCTTGATGACGAGCACCATGATGAGCCAGTAGATGACCTTTGCGAGGAACACGCCTGCGTCGGCAAAGCCGGCGCTTTCAAGCGGGCCGCCGAGGCCACTCTTGTCAACGAGGCTGTCGATCTTGGCCTTTTTCAAGACCGTTGCGATTACACGGAAGATGATCTTCGCGATGAACCAGCCGATGAGCAGAATGATGATTGCGCCGACGAGCTTTGGCAGAAATGAGCCCAGCCCGTCAAACGTCTCTTGAAGGCTGTCAGTGATACTGATGCCAGCCAAAGTATTCATTGGTTTGTTTCCTCCACAGGGTGCGTTGTGTATCTTCAGACGTAACGCGGCCAAGAAAGTCGCGTATCCGACTGGATAAGGCAACAACATCGATGCGAAGCGAATGATCACAACCGCACGGCTGTCGCCGCTAACGCCGGTGAGTCTACCCATCTCGTGGGGCGTCCCGCGTGTTCGCTGGACAGACCCGACCATCAGGCTGCGCATTGCCCTGCGGCGCTGCGTTGCACCGCCCGGACTTATCGACCGCACGTTGATGGCTGTCAAGGCCAACACCGAACCCACAAAAGCGAACAACGCAAAAGAGTGCGAGAGTGTCGCAATGGACGACGCTGTCGACACCGTGATCGAACCGGTCACAAACGACAACTCGCCCACACCGTCACAGCCGTCGCAGCCGTCGCCACCGCCGGTCGGCGAAGTTGACGAAATCGAAGACCTCGACCGGCCAGTTCGCGGACCGCATGCAGATGCGGCCACCGATCTCACAATGGAAGATCTGGTACGTGAACACGCCGACGCTGTTTACCGGGTGGCCCTATCGGTCACCCGCGACACGATGCTCGCTGAAGACGCCAGCCAAGACGCTCTGATCAAGGCATGGCAGGCACTACCTACCTTCCGCGGCGAAGCGCCGCTGAGAAACTGGATCCTGCGAATCACCCACAACACGGCTATTTCGCTTCTGCGCAAGCGACGCGACGAGTTGCGGGACCCTGCCGAACTGCCCGAGCAATTCACGTCGCGCACCGTCGAGTCGGCAGTCCAGGATCGAATCGCGATTGAGCGGTTCGAGGTGGCACTTGACGACCTCGACCCCACAAGCCGATCTATTGTCGTCCTTCGCGAGGTCGAAGGTCTGGCCTATGACGAGATTTGCGACATGCTTGAATTGTCAATGCCGACAGTAAAGACACGGTTACTTCGGGCTCGGAGACAGCTCGCTCGGGCTCTCGACGGGTGGCAGCCATGAGGTTCCGTCACCCATCAATGGCCAAGCTCCAAGCTTGGCTCGATACCGGGCCGGGCGAAGGCGATGGCCGCCTCGATGCGCATATCGAATCGTGCGCGCATTGCACCGAGCGCCTCGAATCACGTCCGCAAGAGACAGCTGGCGATGTGCGGTCCGCCCTGATCGCGACTTTGGCATCGCCCGACGGGCTCGAAGCCCGTTTGAGCGAATCGATTCACGACCGCATGGCGGCTCGTGGAGATCTTCGGCTGATCACTGAGCTGTTCGGCGTACCGTTACGCACAGCAAAGATCATGGCAAATCCGCGAGGGGAAAAATCATGAAGTGGCTTTGGGCTGCGGCGGCAATCGCCATCGCGTTTGTTGTCGGGACCATGTTGTCGAAATTGGCCAAGGGCAGTCTCGAACGGCGAGGCCCCCGAACCGCAGAGCTGGGGTCCGCGGTGGCGAGCATGGTCTTCTCCTTGGTGCTGGTCGTCGGTTTACTGATCGCGCTCGGCATCGTGCGGGCCGAGTCACTAGAGGAGCTGCGCGACGACGCCATCAAGTATTTGCCACGAGCACTCTCGGCGATGATCGTTGTCATTCTCGGCGGTGTCGTCGGCACGCTCGCGAGCACCGCGGCTCAACAATCGATAGGTCTCTCGCTCGGTAGGGCAGGCGAACAAATCCCGGCTTTAGTCAAGGCTGTCGTGATGGCGTTCGCTGTCATTCTCGCCGCATCGCAACTCGGCATCGACACGACCGTAATCAACATCGTCGTCGCAGCAATCGTGTTCGGTATCTCCCTGGCGTTTGCGCTCGTGGTGGGCATGGGAAGCCGCCCTGTCGCTACTGAAATCGCCAGTGGACGGGCACTTCGTCGCCTCGTCGGACCAGGCGACACCGTCGAGTCCAATGGTGTTTCGGGGCGAATCGTCGCGCTGCATGCCACTGCGGTCGAGGTCGAATCTGCTGACGCCATTCGCCTGATACCCAACACCCTGCTCCTTGACGAAGACTTCTCGGTTGTTCGTTTGGCCACCAGCGAAAGCTGATGCCATTACGCGAGCCAACAAGACAAAGCGATCGAATCGTGCCGGAGGCTTGAGATGTTCTGGATTTTTGTGCTTCCTGGCGTCGCCGGAGCAGCGGTTCTGACCCAGCGGGTTATGCAGCTGCGCTATGGCCATGAAACGGTCAACGACCATGAAACGGTCGACGCTGAACGGGGCGCGGGGCCGCGTTTGGCATCGACCATCGGAAGTGCTGTTGCGTCTTTTGCGTTGGTCTTCGCGATAGGCGGGCTCATCGCACTTTCCGTTGATGCCTCTGCCAGCATTGCAATCTTGGTCGGAGCTGGACTTGGTATCGCTGCCGCCCTTGTGCACGTTGACGCTCTCGACATGGTGTCGCGCTGACGCCTGTCATAGCTGACACTCCAGGCCATCACTCATGAGGCGCCAGACAACTACGCTGACCCTATGAAGAACTTGATGCCTGAACCGTCACGCCCTGAGCGCGATCTCGACGCTCAGCTTGTGAGCCTCGAAGCATCCATTCCTGGCTACGAGGCACCACAAGCCTTCGGGCTCGGCGTAGCGACAATCGGCCCGTCGGGAGCGCTGCTCGAAGCAGCGTTTCCGCATGTCAATTTCGAATCTTCGTGGGGATCAGCAGCTGTTCTTGCCGGCGCGGTGGGACACACGACCGGCACTGCCACCTATCAGCTCGACGCGACCGCACTGCGTTCTGCGTCTGACGCTTTGACGAGCATTGCGAGCGGGTCGGGCCCGCACACGAACCTTGACGTTTGGACTTCCTGCGGCCAGCTCGCCGAACTGCCGTGTCACGGCGGAACTCGTGTCGCGGTGGCTGTGTTTATTGACAACATCTTGCAGCCCCCGGTCGATGCGGTCGACGCCTATTTCCGACTGCATTTGTTGTCACATCGAGCAGTGCGTCCCAACACGATCAATCTGAACGGAATCTTCGGCCTGTTGAACAACGTGGTCTGGACCAACCTGGGGCCATTCGAGCCGGAAGGGTTCTCCGTGCGACAGGTCGCGTTGCGAGCCTCGGGACACGAAGTCGAAGTCAAACTCGTTGACAAGTTCCCTCGCATGCTCGACTACGTCGTTCCCACGGGCGTGCGGATCGCAGATGCCAACCGAGTTCGGCTCGGTGCACATCTCGCCGCAGGAACCACGGTAATGCACGAGGGCTACTGCAACTTCAATGCCGGAACACTCGGCTCAGCAATGGTCGAGGGGCGCATTAGCCAGGGCGTCGTCGTCGGAGACCACTCCGATATCGGTGGCGGCGCATCGATTCAAGGCACTCTTTCTGGCGGCGGTACCGAGGTTGTCAGCATCGGCGAGAATTGCCTGCTAGGCGCCAACGCGGGCATAGGCATTTCGCTTGGCGACGACTGCATCGTCGAGGCCGGGCTCTATCTCACTGCTGGCACCAGGGTCACGTTCCCCGACGGCGAGGTAGTGCGTGCGCGTGATATTTCTGGGGCTAGTGGGCTGCTGTTTCGTCGAAACTCCGAAACAGGAACCGTCGAAGCGCTTCCCCGCGAGGGTGCTGGCTGGGCCGGACTGAACGACGTTCTGCACAACAACTGAGCCCGGAGCGCGATCGCAGACATGCAATCGGCTCAGACGTTCGCCACGCCCGTTTCATTCCCACGCGGGAGAATTACCTATTCCCGAAAGGGCGCCTGACCCATAGCATCAGTTCATGGGCTGGAACTTGGAATCGCGAACACGCGCTCCGCGTCCCTCCCCTGAACGGGTGCTTCATCTGCTCGCGTCTGACTTGCTCGAAGGCAGTTCGCGCCCGGTAAATGATGTGGTCAATGGTGCGCTCGACGCACTCCGCTCCTATTTCGAGTTGGCCGCTGTGGTCCTCACCGCGGACCCGAGCGATCCCACTGCGATCCGCGGATTCGCTGGTGCGAATGGCGTTACCCAGACCAATTTCGCCATGGTGGCCAGCCAGATCGAGCTGCTCGAGCCAGGATCTGTCGAGGTTCTGCTCGATGTGCAAGGACCAGGCGACGTGTGGCGCTGTCACCTATCTCCCGATCACCAGGTCGCCTTCGCGACGTTGCACCAAACCGTGACCGCTGTGCAGATCACGGTCCCGCATGGCGATGACGCCGAACTCAGTTTGACGTGCACCGCCGAAGGCGCGGTCGCACCGGAACGGTCCGACCTTGAGCTGATACACAACGCCCTCTCGCACATCTCGCAATATCTACGTCGCAACGATGCCGAAGAGCAGATCCGCAGACACGGCGCTCTCGACCAGGCACTCGCAGAGGCTGGCGAGCGTCTCTCGCAATCGCGAAGCGCTTCGTTTCTCGACGACTTGCGACCAGCTGCGGCGGCAATCGCCAACATCGTCGGCTGCGTTGACATCGCCGTCGATGAGCCGCACTTGGCTCACACACAAATGCGTGCCAATCCATCGGCATGGAACCGGCCCCGCAAGATCGACGGTGACCGCGACAGCGCACAATGGGGCGTGGCTGTCAGCGATGGCATCCGCGTCATTGGATTTGTGCAATGGACCGCCGGGCCTTCGTGCCTTCCTAGTGATGCCTCCGATGCGTTCCTTCGACTCGTCGAACTCGTTCCCGCGAGCCGAGCGCGCCTCGACATCGAGCGTCGGCTCGAAGCCGCGTTCCAGAACGCACCAGTCGGCATTGCGCTCCGCGATGCCCGCGGCAGTCTGATCGACTGCAACGATGCCCTGATGAAGTTTATTGGCGTCGACTTCCCCATCGAACTTCACGGAAGCACGCGCAATGACCTGATCGATCTCGCTACCGCCCTTCCCGATGACGTCGCCAGACTCGAAAGCGCCCACGCGCGAGGCGTCGAGCTGCCGTTCGTTCATCGAAACGGTCATACGGTCTGGGCCCGTGTAACCACATCGATGGTTGACTCGAGCGCCGGAGCGATGCAGCTCGATCACATCGAAGACATCACCGCTGCGAAAGCTGACCGGGAACAGCTTGATCAGGATCGCAGCCGCGACCGTCTGACTGGGCTTGTAACGCGCTCTGCCCTTGAGCATCAGCTCCACACCCGGCTCGACAATGCAGGCAGCGCGACGCTGATGGCCGTCAACCTCGACCGGTTCTCCGTCGTCAATGACACCTTCGGATTCGACGCTGGCGATGCTGTTCTGGCAATGGTGGCGAGTCGACTCGATGCCGCTATGTCTGAAAATTCGGTGATCGCTCGTGGCAGCGGCGACGAGTTCCTTGTACTCACGCCCTCAGCCAGTTACCTGCGCTCGTGCGAGCACGCCACACTTGCGCTTCGAACGGTGGAACATCCATTTATCGTGGGCGGCGCCGAAATTCGAGTCGGCGCCAGCGTCGGCGTTTGCATCGCCGAGGGCCCCGCGACAGCGGCAAACGTGTTGCTCGGCGCCAGCAAGGCTGCTCAGGCGGCCAAAGAAGCCGGACGCAATCGATTTGTTCACCATCAACCCCAGGTGCAGAATCTCGCACGCGGCCATATGGAGACCGAACTCAGGCGAGCGCTTCGCAACGATCAGCTGATGCTGCACTTTCAGCCCGAATTTGACCTACGCGATACCCACGTCGTCGGTGCCGAGGCCCTGGTGCGATGGAACCACCCAGAACGAGGCCTTTTGGCTGCTGGCGACTTTGTTCCGTTGGCTGAAGAAATCGGGCTGTCGTCAGAACTGACGCACGTTGTCCTTGAACAGGCCTTTTGTGCTGCCGCAGGCCTGCTTGAATCGCATCGCGACGCGGCCACGGCCGCCAGCCCGCTCGAGCATTTCAAACTTCGTGTCAACCTCAGTGCTCGCGATGTTGAGCAACCATCAGTCATCGACGGGGTGATCGCAGCGATCGAAGCCGCCACGCTCCCTATCAAGAGTCTGTGCATCGAAGTGACCGAAAGCGCGATCATGCGCGACCACGAAACGGTTGTCGCTCAGCTTGACCGGCTCGCAAACATCGGCGTGTCGCTCGCCATTGACGACTTCGGAACGGGCTTCAGTTCGCTTTGGCTGTTACGCGAACTGCCATTCGACACCCTGAAGATCGATCAACGCTTCGTCGCTTCGCTCGAAGCTGGGCACGTCGCCGACATCGCAATCGTCGAGACCATTGTGAAACTCGGCGAAACGCTTGGTATGGAAATAACCGCCGAAGGCATCGAAACGGAAAAACAGCTTGCGCAATGCCGCAACCTTGGCATCACTCGCGGACAGGGCTTCCTGCTCGCACGGCCACAGCCGCAGCCTGAAATGGTTGCCGCCATGAGCGGCACCGGCACGCCATACCCGCGCTACTGATTAGCTGGGATCAACTCGGGCTCTAGCAGGGCGCCGAACAGCGGGAAACGTTGTGCACTAGCTCACGGGGAGGCAAGCCAACTGGCTACGGTGGGTTTGTGGAAATAGCGGATTCAGCGATCGACCTCATCGGCAATACGCCGATCGTGCGACTCAACAAGGTGACCGAAGGCGCGAAGTGCGCAATAGTCGCCAAGCTCGAGACGACGAACCCTGGCGGTAGTTCCAAAGACCGTCCGGCTTTGACAATGATCCTCGAAGCCGAAAAGGCAGGGCTTTTGAAGCCCGGCGGAACCATCGTCGAACCCACCTCAGGAAATACCGGTGTAGGCCTGGCAATCGTCGCCAGCCAACGCGGCTACAAGTGCATCTTCGTGATGACCGACAAGGTGTCGCCCGAAAAGGTCGATCTACTGCGGGCGTATGGCGCCGAGGTCGTGGTTTGTCCCGTTGCGGTTCCGCCTGAAGACCCCACCTCGTACTACTCCGTGGCTGAACGACTCGTCAGCGAGATTCCGAACGCCTACCGACCGAACCAGTACGCCAATCCGGCGAACCCGGCCTCTCACTATGCAACAACGGGGCCTGAGATCTGGCGACAGACCGATGGCAAGGTGACCCACTTCGTCGCCGGCGCGGGAACCGGCGGCACGCTGAGCGGGGTTGCCAAATACCTCAAAGAACAAAATCCGAACATTCAGATCATCGCTGCTGACCCCGAAGGCTCGGTGTACTCAGGCGGATCCGGACGCCCCTACCTCGTCGAGGGGGTCGGAGAAGACTTCTGGCCCGAAACCTATGACCCGACAGTCGTCGATCGCGTCATCCCAATCAGCGACGCTGACTCGTTCTCTATGGCGCGACGGGTGTCCCAAGAAGAAGGCCTGCTGATCGGCGGTTCTTGCGGCACAGCGGTGGCGGCAGCTCGCATCGTCGCTACCGAAGCCAAACCCGACGATCTGATCGTCGTCCTCAGTCCTGACTCCGGTCGCGGCTACCTCTCCAAAGTATTCAACGATCGGTGGATGTCATCATTTGGTTTCCTCGAAGCCGATGGACCGACAGTTCGAGATGTACTCGCAGCGCGCTCGGACACAGTGCCAGACCTGCTCTATGTGCAGCCTGACGACACCGCACGAACTGCGTTCGACCTCATGCAACATCACGGCGTTTCACAGCTGCCGGTTGCAAAGGGAGCCATGCCTCTTTCTGCAGCCGAGGTACAAGGCTCGGTCAGCGAGCTGCGTCTCATGCAGCTCGCCTATGACGAGCCCACAACCCTTGAAATGCCAGTCGAGAAAGTCATGGGCCCACGGCTCGACACTCTCGGCATTGGCGAGTCGGTTTCGCTCGCTGTTGAAACACTCGACAGCGGACGCGCAGCCCTCGTTCTCGATGGTGGGCGACCGCTCGCCGTCATCACCCAGTCCGACATTCTCGGCTTCCTAGCGAGTGCACAATGACCAATCACGGATTTGAAACAAGAGCGATTCACGCGGGTCAAGAACCCGATGAGCAGACTGGCGCGGTAACGGTGCCGGTACATCTCGCGACCACCTATGCCCAGCAGGGCGTAAACGAACACAAGGGCTTCGAGTACAGCCGCACAGGCAACCCCACCCGGGTGGCGCTTGAAACGTCGATCGCTGCGCTCGAAGGCGTCGCGCACGGCTTCGCCTTCGGAAGCGGAATGGCTGCCGAAGATGCGATCTTGCGCATGCTCAAACCTGGCGACAACGTGCTTCTTGGCAACGACGCCTACGGCGGCACCTTCCGCCTGCTCGACAAGGTCTACGCCCAAGTGGGAGTCACCTGGACCGCGGTTGATCTGACCAAGCCTGAACTCGTCGCAGAGGCGTGGACAGAAAACACCAAGCTGGTGTGGCTCGAGACTCCAACGAATCCGAACCTGAATGTCTTCGATATTGCCGCTGTCGCCGCGCAGGCCCATGCCCAAGGCGGCTTGTGCATTGTCGACAACACCTTTGCCACCCCATATCTGCAACAGCCAGCGTCGCTCGGCGCAGACCTTGTCGTGCACAGCGCGACCAAGTACCTGGGTGGTCACTCAGACGTTGTTGGCGGCCTGGTAGCCACCGACCGTGACGACCTCGCCGAGCATCTCGGTTTCACGCAAAATGCGACCGGCGCGGTCATCAGCCCATTCGATTGCTACCTACTTCTGCGTGGCATGAAGACACTCGGCATTCGAATGGACCGACACTTCGCCAACGCGACTGCCATTGTCGAACTACTCGTCGATCATCCACAGATCGAGACGGTCCTCTACCCGGGCCTACCCGGTCATCCGGGCCACGAAGTCGCAGCGCAACAAATGCGCAACTTCGGCGGCATGGTGTCATTCATTCCTGTCGGCGGCGCCGACGAGGCCCACCGCATCGTGACCTCAACCACGTTGTTTACGCTTGCCGAATCGCTTGGAGCGGTCGAATCGCTCATCGAAGTACCAGCCGGCATGACTCACGGATCGACCGCCGGCTCCCCGCTTGAGGTCGACCCGGCGCTCGTTCGTTTGTCGGTAGGCATCGAGACAATCGACGACCTCCTAGACGACATCAAGCAAGCTCTCGGGTGACCTCAGCCGGCGTCGATCCCGACGCCAGAGGAACCGCCCGAGATGCACTTGCAGTCGCCGGGTTCCGGCGGCTATTCATCGGCACGACGCTCTCAAATACCGGGCGCTGGTTGCAAACAGCCGCGCTTGGTGTCCTCGGCTGGAAGATCAGCGAGTCGAGCGCCTATCTCGGCGCGATCATCTTCGCGCAGCTCGGGCCACTTGGCCTGCTCAGCCTGATCGGTGGTTCGCTCGCCGACACAACCGACCGCCGCAAGCTGCTGATGACGGCTCAGATCTGGCAGATGGTGTTCACGTTCGTGCTTGCAGCCGCCCTGATCGACGGCGAAATCGGCAAGTCGTCGTTGCTGATTCTGGTGTTCGTTATCGGTCTTGGCCAAGGGCTATACGCCCCGGCTCTGACCTCAGTCATTCCGGCGATCGCCGGCGAACGCAACCTGTCTGCAGCTATTGCGTTGAACTCGATGCAAACCAACGGCACCCGAATTGTCGGCCCTGCAATCGGCGGACTTCTCGTCAGCCGATTCGGTTTCGCAGAAGTGTTCGCTCTGAACGGTGCCAGCTATTTGTTCGTCATCACCGCGATCTACCGCACGAACATTCCAGCCGGGACAGCAACGGCGCGCACATTTCGAGAGCGAGTATTCGGCGGGTTCCGTGCTGCCCGCAGAGCGCCTCAGGTCGGTCGCCCCCTGATCTTGATGTTCTTGTTCGCGCTTTTGTGTCTGCCGTTCATCGGCCAGCTTCCGGCCATCGCCGAGGTCAATCTGATGATCGACTCGCAAAGCACGTCGTACGGCTGGTTCTATGCCTGCTTTGGGCTCGGCGGTCTGCTCGGAGCGACCCTTGTGGGCACGGTATTCCTTCGAGTCGCAGCCTCCCGTGTCGCACCGGTGGCGCTCGTTGGTTTCGCCGCTTCGCTTGGCTGGCTGGCAATGGTGCGTTCACTCGGTTGGGCCTACCCGGCGATTCTTGCCGTCGGACTCTTCTATTTCGCCCTACCAACGTCACTAGCTACCGCTTGGCAGGAACACGTCGACTCGTCGCTTCGGGGCCGTGTAGCGGCCTTGTGGGTGTTGTCGTTCGGAGGAACTGTGCCAATCGCCAACATCATTGCGGGCCAAGTCGTCGAAGCGACGTCACTCACGGTCGTGCTGCTGTTCGGAGCTGCCGCTGCTCTGGCCCTCACATTGGTGCGCTTGCCAACCGGTGCAGTCATTGGCGAAGACATACTCAGCGACTAAGTCCCGGGGTCGGTGGCGATTGTCAACAGCTGACGCAGCATGTTCGCCGTGGCGCCCCACACCGTGTCACCCCGCAGCTCAAAGAATGTGACTGGAAACGGTTCTGAGCCATCGCGGGACCACTGTTCTTCGCGCCAGACCTCGTCGAGCAGCAATTCGTTTAGTGGCACCTGCAATATCTCTTCAACTTCGGCTGGATTGGGAGCAAGCCGCTGTGGTGGACCATCAAGTATCGCCACGAACGGATGCACCAGTGACCCGCTTCCTCCAGTCACGAAGCGGTCGAGCTGGCCAATGATTGTGACCGCCGAAGGATCGAGGGCGACCTCTTCGTAAGCCTCTCGCAGCGCTGTTGCTCGCAGATCAGCGTCGGTCTCGTCGTGCTGTCCGCCGGGGAAGCTCACCTCGTGCCGGTGCGACCTCATCGCAGGGCTACGTCTCGTCAGCAGAACCATCGATTCACCGAGATGTTCCCACAACGCGACTAAAACCGCTGATTGGCGAGACGTGTCAGGCATGCCACGGTCATCGAACCGGGCACGATGGCGTCGAACCCGCGAAACAAGAGTGTCAAAATCGACGCTCCGGTTGCTTGGACGTATATGTCCCCATGGCGGGCCACCACCAATCGACGCGCCGTCAGGTCGAGGGATGACTTGTGGGCCGCCGCGTCCGTCAGGCGGTCGAATCACGAACCTGGCAATGCGGCGACAACGTCGGCAAACCCTGCCTCGGTGAGATCGCTCAACGTGTCCTCAGGTGTTGCCTTGCCTCGATCCCAAAGGGTCCACGCATCACGGAGGATCTCGAGGCCAGTTTCATCGGCAATCGTCGCAAGCACAATGTCGGCTCCGCCGATCTTAAGATCGGCCATCGTTCGCCCAGGAAGCGCCTCGGGGTCAGTGGTCCACGTCGACCACGCTTCGGCAATCTTGGCTAAATCCGGCGCAGGGCGCTCAAAGGTGCTCACAGAGGCTCAGGGTATCCACGGCGTGATCGACGGCCTGACTCGCGACGTAACCCGATCAGATTTCTTTGTGGGAGCCGAGCACGGCCCTCAGTGGATTCTGCTACTGGAATGTTGCAACAACCCAATCGACCACGATGTCGATTTCTTCGCCCGTGAGCTTGTCCTGCAACGGCGGCATCAGATTGCCACCTTCGGTGACGAGTACGATGAGCGGCGAATCGTCCGCGACGAAAAAGGTACCTACAGTCGTAATGGCTGGGCCAAGTGCCGCCCCTTCGCCGTTCGCTCCGTGGCACCCCGCACACGCTTGCGCAAAGATCGCGGCGCCAGCCGAGGTGTCGACAGAGCCCGTAACTGTGCCGTCATCGTTCGTTATCAAGCCGCCGGTCGCCGGTGGAAGTGTCTCGACGGTTTCGTCTGTCGTCGCCGGGTCCGGCTCCGGGGTCGCCGTGGGCTCGGGTTCGGGTTCGGCCGTCGCGGTCGGTTCCGGCTCCGCTGTCGCCGTGGGCTCAGGTTCGGACGTCGCGGTCGGTTCCGGCTCCGCGGTCGCCGTGGGTTCGGCCGTCGCTGTCGGTTCCGGCTCCGTCGGTTCCGGCTCGGTAGCCGCCGTCGAGGCGGCTTCGCCACCATTAGACGAGTCGGTGTCAGACGAGCCCGTGTTGTCATCAGGCGAGCCCGTGTTGTCAACAGACGAGTCGCTGTCAGAAGCCCCCGCCGTATCTTCATCAGCCTGCGCGGCAGAGGCTGCATTCGACGCCGATGTTTCGCTATCGACGGTGCTGCTCGTGCTGCACGCCGCTGCGGCGAGAAGGAGCACCGCTAGCAAGGCGATGAGAGTTGGAAGTCGTCGTGTCGAAGACGAAGCACGCTGAGTCATACGAAACACGGTACGCCGTTCTGTGTCGTGTTGGGTCGCGGGCACACTCGATGTAACACCGATGCACGAGTGCCCATCGTGGCTGTAGCGACAAGCGTTGAGATCCACGTGCTTCCCCCGTTTCAGGTGCGCCGACGAGCGACTCACCGTCACGATGAACTGCGGCGAACCCAAAGTCGATGACCTCATGGGGTAATCGACACGCGCAATGGCGAAAACCAGACGAGGTCGCCCCGCCGGAGCGAAGCGACCTCGTCAGAAATTGTAGTTCCAGATTCCTACACGGAACCCGGAAGTGACTACATCATTCCGCCCATGCCGCCCATGCCACCCATAGGGTCGCCGCCAGGCATTGGCGCTGCAGGCTCGGGCTTGTCGGCCACGAGCACTTCGGTTGTCAACAGCAGGCTGGCGATCGATGCCGCGTTTTGCAACGCAGCACGGGTCACCTTGGCCGGGTCGATGACGCCGGCCTTTACGAGGTCCTGCATCGCGCCCGTGGCGGCATTGAAGCCGTTGGAGCCTTTAGCAGCTTCGACTTCGCGAACCACAACTGAGCCTTCGTGTCCAGCGTTTTCGGCAATCAAGCGGCACGGTGCAGCCAGTGCGTTGTGTACCGCCTGAGCTCCGGTTGCCTCGTCGCCTTCGAGGTCGGCGACGACCTTGGCGACGGCCTTGCGGGCACGCACGAGAGCGGTACCGCCACCGGCGACCACACCCTCTTCGATAGCAGCGCGAGTCGCAGACAAAGCGTCTTCGATGCGGTGCTTCTTTTCCTTGAGCTCAACCTCGGTGGCTGCGCCGACCTGAACTACAGCAACGCCGCCGCTCAACTTGGCGAGACGTTCCTGGAGCTTTTCACGGTCCCAGTCACTGTCAGTGTTCTCGATCTCAGCCTTGATCTGCCCAACACGACCTTCGACGTCGGCCTTTTTGCCGGAACCTTCGATGATTGTTGTGTTGTCCTTGGTTACGACGAGCTTGCGGGCCTTGCCCAACATTTCGATGCCGACGTTTTCAAGCTTGAGGCCGACTTCTTCGGCAACAACTTGGCCACCGGTGAGAATGGCCATGTCTTGCAACATCGCCTTGCGGCGCTCGCCAAAGCCAGGGGCCTTGATGGCAACAGAGGTGAACGTGCCACGGATCTTGTTGACGACCAACGTGGCAAGAGCTTCGCCCTCGATGTCTTCAGCAATGATCACCAGTGGGCGACCGGACTGCATGACCTTTTCGAGCACAGGAAGAATGTCCTGAACAGACGTGATCTTGCCCTGGTTGAACAAGATGTATGGCTCGTCGAGTACTGCCTCTTGGCGTTCTGCGTCGGTGACGAAGTACGGAGATAGGTAGCCCTTGTCGAACTGCATGCCCTCGACAAAGTCGAGATCCATGCCGAAGGTGTTCGACTCTTCAACAGTCACAACGCCGTCTTTGCCGACTTTGTCGATCGCTTCGGCGATTGTGTCGCCGATGCTGACATCAGCTGCAGAGATGGCCGCTACCTGAGCGATTTCATCTTTGCCGCTGATCTTTGAGGACTGCTTGGCAATCGACGCCACGGCCGCAGCCACAGCTTTTTCGATTCCGCGCTTGAGACTCATCGGGCTCGCTCCGGCTGCGACGTTGCGCAGACCTTCTTGAACGAGAGCTTGAGCCAGAACCGTCGCCGTGGTCGTGCCGTCACCGGCGACGTCGTTGGTTTTGGTCGCTACTTCTTTGACGAGCTGGGCGCCCATGTTCTCGAAGGCATCTTCGAGTTCGATCTCGCGAGCGATGGAAACACCATCGTTGGTGATCGTTGGCGCACCGAACTTCTTGTCGAGAACGACATTACGGCCCTTAGGGCCGAGGGTTACTTTGACGGCATCAGCGAGTTTGTTGACGCCCGCTTCGAGGCCGCGACGAGCTGCGTCGTCGAACTTAAGAATCTTGGTCATCGGTGCTACTTGGCGATCGCGAGCACGTCACGGGCCGACAGGATCAAAAGATCCTCGCCGCCGGCACTGATTTCAGTGCCCCCGTACTTGCTGTAGACGACCGTGTCACCGGTGGCAACGTCCATCGGAATGAGTTCTCCGGTGGTGTCACTGCGCTTGCCGGGGCCAACAGCAAGGACTTCACCCTGCTGTGGCTTTTCCTTGGCGGTGTCTGGAATTACGAGGCCGCTGGCTGTCATTTCTTCGCCCTCCGCGGGGCGAACGACAATGCGGTCCTCGAGTGGCTGAAGGTTCATGGAGTGTCTCCTTGAATGAAGCTCGAAAGTACAGTTAGCACTCTCCTGAGGCGAGTGCTAATGCTAGTGCGGCGGACCAGTGGCACAACCTGAACGGCCGCGAAATTCCAACTTTGCGTTGCCAGCAGTTACCAAGAGCCGGCCCGAACTGAGTCGTTCAGTCTGCAAAGGCCAGACGCAGGCCCGGTTCCGCACCGAGGTCGAGGGGTGACGGACCGTCGCTGTTGAGCCGCCACCAAGCCGCTGCGGCAATCATCGCGGCATTGTCGGTGCACATCGAGCGGCTTGGCACATAGGCGCGCATGCCGCTATCGACGGAGTATCCGAGCGTGCGCTCGCGCAGCTCGCTGTTTGCCGCAACTCCACCGGCAAGACAGATGGCGGTGGCGCCAACTTCTTCTGCTGCCCGTCGAGCCTTGGTCAGAAGAACATCGACGACAGCAGCCTGGAACGAGGCTGCCACATCTTCTGCGGAGACGTCTGGATTCTTGCGCACATGATTGATCACAGCTGTTTTGAGGCCACTGAACGAAAAATCGTAGCCCTCATTCAACATCGGCCTCGGGAACCCGATCGCTTCAGGGTCACCGAGCGCCGCCAATTGATCGACGATCGGTCCGCCTGGGTAACCCAGGTCGAGGTAGCGAGCCACTTTGTCAAAGGCTTCGCCTGCGGCATCGTCGACGGTCTGTCCAATCAGCCGATAGTCACCATGACCTCGCATTTCAACGAGCATCGTGTGTCCGCCTGACACGAGAAGAACCACCAGCGGGAAGCTGAGGTCAGGTTCTTCGAGCAGGCCTGCGTAGAGGTGCCCTTCGAGGTGGTTAATCCCGACAAACGGAACACCCCAAGTCAGCGACAGAGCCTTGGCCGCCGACACCCCAACCAGCAGCGAGCCGACTAGGCCAGGCCCGTAGGTCGCGGCCACCGCAGAAAGTTCACCGCCGTTGCGCCCAGCTTCGACCAGCGCTTGGGCGACGACGGGGGTGATGAGGTCGGTGTGCGCTCGACTCGCGATCTCAGGTACGACGCCACCGAACCGAGCGTGCAGGTCGACCTGACTGCTTACGACGGAACTGAGCACGTGCTGGCCGTCGACCACGACAGCAGCCGCTGTTTCGTCGCACGACGTTTCGATGCCTAAGATCGTTTGCTTCACACTGACGGTCTCGATATCGGTCATGCCGCTCCTGTGAATCGAAGTCTCGTGTTGAATCCCGAACGCCACACTGGCTCGTTGACATCGCTTACCGTCATCACCATGGCGTCACGAGACCCCCAACCGATCGACCGCTCATAGAAGTCACGCTCGACACCCGTGGGTACGAAGCCGAAGCCTGCGTACAGAAGTTGCGCGGGCTTGTTCCTCGGTCGGACCTCAAGGCGAAGCTCGCTGGTTTCCTCGTGGGCGAGCATGCTGGCGATTAGATGCTCGAGCATGGCGCCAGCGATACCGCACCGATGGTGATCTTCGTGCACCGCAACATTGACGATGCGCCCGATATGGCCATCTCGCCAACTCGCCGCATGTGCGATCGGGGCTGCATCAACGCCGCCGCGATTCGTGCTCGGCACGACTGCAATGTGACGGAACTCTTCGGCGGCCAGAACACGTGCGAAGGTTGCGTGAGACCACACATTGCCGTGAGCTTGCATGTCCATCGCTCGAAGCGCGCTGCGGTCTTCAACAACGACGTCGCGCAAGGTCAACCCACGCCGAGAAAGAAGCGTTGGTGTTGTCACGACACCGACCTAGAAGACCAATTGGCTTCGGCGTCGGGACGCCGCAGGTACAGCGGCGAAATTTCAGAGGGCTGCACAAACTCTTCGCGTAGTGCACGCGCGTGTGCCAATGCGACGAGCGAGGCCGCAGAGGGATAGGCGAGACTTTCGTCGGCGACTTCGACCTTGCTGATGCCTGAAAGTTCAGCTCGATAACGAATCGCCCCGTCGCCGACGACGAGGCACTCAGTGCCCTCAGCCATGAGTTCGTTGAAGAGATCGTCTGGCGACACCACATGCGGCTCGGTCACTCGTTGCAGGCCGCCCGGAACTTGGCGGTAGAACGCGGTGAAGAGCTCGCCGCGGCGGGCATCAATTGCTGCCGCGATGAGGCGCCTGGTGTGGCGCACCGGAAACGCCACAAGGTCAAGACTACTGACGCCGATCATGGGTACGCCAAGCCCAAATGCGGTTGCCATCGCGGTGGAGACGCCCACACGGAGACCGGTGTAGAGCCCTGGACCAACGTCGACCGCGACCACGCTAATCTCGTCGATCGTGACACGGGCCTGGTTGAGCACGAACTGCATTTGCGGCGCAAGTGATTCTGCGTGTCGTCGACCCCGCGCCGAATGAGCTGACGCAAGTACGCCTTCGTGTCCGCCGATTGCGCAACCAACCTGCTGGGTTGCGCTTTCGATTCCGAGGATCAACATGGTGGATTCGTCTCTGACTGCAGGTGGTTGGTAAGCAGATCCTGAAGAACTTCGCGGCGTTGTTGCCACGACGGGCCCACAAGACGAATACGAATGGTGCGGTCGTCGTCACCGTCACCAAAATCGAATCGCACGTCGAGCCACTCTCGGGGCAATGCGGGTGCAATCGTCTCGCCCCACTCGATTATCACGACTCCCCCGCTCTCGTAGAGCTCCGGAAGCGCCAGGTCAAGAGCTTCGTCGATGCTCGCGAGCCGATACACGTCAAGGTGGTGGACCGGCAGCCGACCACTGAGATATTGCTGAGCAAGGGTGAACGTGGGACTCGTGATTGGTTCGTCAACGCCTAGGGCTGCCCCGAGAGCTTTGGTGAACGTCGTCTTACCCGCCCCTAGATCGCCGCCCAGCACGATCGTATCTCCAGCGGCAAGTGTGGCGGCAATCGCCCCAGCGACTGAGCCGGTGTCGCTAGCGCTTCTCGATATGACGAAGAGGTCATCGCGCCGGTCCACGATGCCGAGGCTACCGCGGTCGGCGCAGCTCAAAACGGTGATGCGGGCGCGGCGACGCAAGTACCACGTTGACTCTTACTGGCCGATTGCCACGCTTCGGATCGCGTGCTCCACCGCAACGGTGGCAAGAAGGCGCACAGTGCTCGCTTCGGTGGCGACCATGCCGGTGGCTGCAACTACCAGAGCATCACCATCGCTGGCGCTATGAGCCGGGATCAAGGCACGACCGAGCCCATCATGTGCGCTCTCGGCAACCTGGCGACAACCCAGCTTGTCCAAGATTCCGTTCGTCCAGACGACGCCAATTGTGGTGTTTTCAAAACCGGACTCAGTAACCGGTGACGGCAAGTAGTCGCCCGCGACTACATGGGCTGCAATGCTGCCGTCATCGATCTCACCGGCGGCATTGACCGCGATCAGCGCGTCGACCGTGAGCTCACCTGATTTGACTTGGAAGTGCCCGATGCCAGCCGGCTGCGCTTTCTCACGATCACGCCACTTACCGACGGTCGCGCCTGCTCCGGCCCCCACACGACCGGCACGCACTGGTGACCGAGCCGCTCGCACCGCAGACCGTCCCGCTTCGGGGTCCGGGCGCGGCCCACCCACCTGAAGGTCATAGAGGCTCATAGCTACCACAATCGGCACGACTCCGGCACGAGTCGCGAAGCCTCGTTCTTGCGCTTCGAGCTCAGCGGCCACGCCGTCAGCCGCAGCTAGCCCAAAGGCGGATCCGCCGGTAAGCACGACCGCGTCGACATGTTGGACCAGCCGCCGCGGGTCGAGCAGGGCGAACTCGCGAGTCGCCGGAGCACCACCGCGCACTTCCCCAGACGCGATCGTGTCTGGAGGAAACAGCACGACAGTGCAGCCCGTCGTTCCAGATGGATGGGTCCAGTGTCCAACCCGGACGGTGTCGATGGCATTGGTTCGCGGGGTCGCCGGGTTCACAGAAGGCATTGTCAAACCCTATGCACCCGGTGAAGCAGAGAATCAACGGCAGCATCGTGGCGGGCTGCGGCCTCGACAACGTCGAAGCGACGCATCGTGTCACGGAGCCCCTTCGTGGCGTCGCGCGCCGCGTCAACGTTCGCGAGCACGCGTGCGACCGCTGTTCGGAGTTGTCCTTGTTCGTACAACACCGGTTCGTGCCAACGCTCAGGAACAAGCTCGGGAAAGCTCAGCCGATCGGGCAGCACCGGAATTGCACCGGCAGCGATCGCCTCGACAACCGCGATGCCAAAAAACTCGTGATCGGCGGCGCTAACCACGACATCGCTGCGCAGTAAGACTTCGCTATATCGGTCGCTTGGTAGATGACCGCGATGCACGATTCGACGCTCGAGGGCCGGAAGCAGCTCGGCGATCTCAGTGCTCGCGTTGTGTTGATCATCGCCGGCGATGATCAGCTCGAAAGGGAGGCCATCACGGGCACATGCATCGAGCGCAGCCATTACCGAGCGAGGATTCTTGTCGTGGTCCCAGCGTTGATTCCAAAGCACAGTCGGCATTTGCCGCGGGGAACGGGAACCGTCGATGAGCTGTACAGCCTCGACACCTGGCCACAACACCTGCGAGTCGACGTGCCGAGCTTCGAGTCGTTGCCGGGCGACGGGTTCGGGCTGACGATCAAGAAGCTCATCGATAGCAACGAACAAGGCGTCACGGTGAAACGCTGAATTGAACCAGACGACTTCAGCGGCCTCGACGCTGCGCCAATTCGCCAGAGCAGGGTCATCGTCGTGACGCTGACCCGGAGCCCGTGGATACAACAGCTGGTTCTCGTGCAGGTACAGAGCGACTGGCGCTGAGCCGACGGAGCGACGGGCAATTCCGAGAAGCGAAGCTGCGTCGACGAGGCCGCTAATCACGACCGCATCGACGGTGCGTCCGGCCGCTGTCGCGTTGTCACATGCACTGGCCAGGGCGACGCCGAGAGCGACCGAGCTACCTCGCATGCGCCAACGCCAGAATCGGTCTGGTTCTGTCACCAACGTGATTTCATGGCGGCTATGTCGACGCCAACCGTCAAGCCAAACCCGATGTGAGCCGCCGTACCACGGCTCTACAACGACGATATTCGCCGACCGCACCGTTGACCCGCGAGACGCGCTTGCTGACACAGACACCCGTGAGATCAGATGTACCGGCGACGAACTCGACGGCCCACATCACACACGATCTCGTATGGAATGGTTCCCAAAGGCTCCGCTACTTCGTGAGCGGTGATCGTCTCGTCGCCCTGCGTTCCAATCAACACGACAGGATCTCCCGATACCGCAGTTGAGCGTGGGCCGAGATCGACCATGGCCTGATCCATCGTGACGGTTCCTACGACCGGACGTCGCACACCACCGACGAGTACGTGGGCACCAAGTTCACCCGAGCTTCGGCGGAGCCCATCGGCGTAGCCCATTGGAATACTGCCTACGACGGTGTCTTCGACGAAGGTGTGGCGCAAGCCATACGAGATTGATTCGCCGCCCGATACCGACTTGACCAAGCCCAGTTCGGTCTGCAGCTGCATCGCCGGTTCGAGAGCCAAAACCGATTCGAGCTCACGCGCGGGGGCGATGCCGTAGGTCGCAATGCCGACCCGCACCATGTCGTATCGAGCGGTCGGGTGGCCAAGCAGCCCTGCGGAGTTCGACGCGTGAATGATCACGTCATCGTCGAGCAAGTCGGCCACGGCGGCGAGGGCACGGTCGAACCGATTCAACTGTCGCTGTGTCTCGGGGCGGTCGAGTTCGTCGGCGACCGCAAAGTGAGTCCAGATACCAGCAAGCGAGAGTTCTGGTTTGATCGCGATCGCTTCAACAGCTGCACGCCACAGACCAGGTGCGTCACCGGCGTCGTAACCCTGATCAGAACGAAACCCGACACGGTTCATGCCGGTGTCGATCTTGAGGTGAAGGTCAAACGGGACCCGTCCTGGCAGCCCGGCAGCGCCAGCGACCAACGCCGCGACGCCAGTTGGGGTGTACACCGTGGGAGTCAGCCCGAACTCAACAACCTCGAACATCTCTCCGGGTCGCGGTTCAGAGAGAACGAGAATTGGGCATGTCAATCCTGACCGGCGAAGTTCGATTCCTTCTTCGACCAGGGCAACGGCTATCCAACTCGCGCCTGACTCCACCGCCACCCTTGCGGTCGCAACTGCTCCGTGGCCATAGGCGTCTGCTTTAACGACCACGCACAATTGCGCCGGGGAAGCGAATGATGCCAGCGCTGCAATGTTGCGCGCAATGGCGCTGAGGTCAACAACAGCTTCGGTCGGGCGCATGCCATCTCATTTCGGGAATCAGGTTTGGGGGACTCCGGCAAGCGTCAGCCCGGCCACTGGTCAGCCAGCGTGGCGGCGGGCACGACCAGCAGGTCAACAAGATCGATGCCGGTCAACGCCGCCTCGTCGAAATCAGACTCAGTCTCGAGCACCGCGTCACGAATTGCCGTGAACCGGTTTCGATACGACTGTAAGACCGGACGTAGCTCGTCGAGATCCAAATGTTCAGCAAGGCGCAGGTGCAGCAAGGTAATGCCAATCGGCTGCGCATCTTTGACTTCTGGCACGAGAGCGATCACGCGCTGGTCGCGCCGTCCACGCGTGATCAACACCTTGCCCTCGATAGCGACACGATGCTTCGTGCCGCGCAGAGAGGGGTCGCGATCTACACGCGATTCGATGCCAACCGAAATTCCGCCGCGATCGATGATCGCCACGGTTGCGTCATCTCGATGCGGGTCACCATCGATGCGATAGCGCGTATGCCCCACAACCTCAACAACAGCAGCATCGAGCCCGGCGAGCGTACGCAAGGTCTGATACGTCAGAGCATCGCGAGATGCTCCCGCCTCGATCGTGCGAGCGACGAGCGGCACATGCAGCAGGGTTTCGTCACTGCGGCTTATACCAACTGTCACGGTCTTGGCCTGATGCTTGATGGCGTCGATCGGCCGCGTGAGCTCATCGATCGCCCGGCTCAGAACCCGCGCCAAGTCTTCGATGACAACCGCTGGCGTGCCGACCTTGCCGAAGTCGAGTTGGAACGCACCTAGCTCGGTTGACTGCTCCGCGTAGCGCAACAGCAACGCAAGATCGACTGCGGTCGAAGATTCGAGTTGTCCGTTGTAACGCTGCTGCCGCAAGTCAGAGCCAAACGCTCGCCGGGCCTGTCGCACCGACGGCGCCAAGCGGTGCAGCATGTCGGCGCCATTGCCTTGGGGGCTCTCAGCAATCTCAGCCTCGATCGAGGACCGCAATCGGCGCATCGGTAGCGCTAGGGCATCGATCGCCAACGCAGCTTCGTAGCCGAAGAGATGTCCGGCCACGGCCGAGAGCACAAATCCGAGCTCCGGCTCTACATCAGGAACCCGAATCACATTGGTGGCGCCAAATCGTTCTTCGCCAGCCGAAGCAACGACGACCGGTTCTGCCTTGTGAGCTCGATAGATCGCAACTTCCTTGAGCGCATCGTCGGCAGTGCTTCCACGCAGCCCTGCAGCGCAAACGAAAATAAGCGGTTCACTCGACAGATCAATGTGCTTTTTGTCTTCGATGCTGTCGCAGGCAATGGCCTTGTAACAAAGCTCACTGAGCTTGATTCGGATCTCTTCGGCAGCCACACGATTCGAGCCACTGCCAACGATGGCCCAATAGGGCCGTGGTGGTGCCACGTTGCCGGCGATTTCACCAATACGCGCACGGTTTGCGATTACCGATTCCATCGCTGCCGGCAGGTCACCCAGGCCGGCAAGAATCCGTTGCGTCGCTGCTGCCGCGGCCGGAGTTCGACCGAGTTGGTCGGCAATTGCGGTTGCTAACAGGAACCCGGCGGCAACCTGACTGTAAAACGCTTTGGTAGAGGCAACGCTCATTTCGACGTCGCGACCATCGCTGGTGTACAGCACACCGTCGACCTTTTCGGTGAGGTCGCTGCCGCGCCGATTGACGATCGCCAACACCGAAGCTCCGCGCTCACGGACAACGTCGACCGTGCGGTTGGTGTCTGTGGTCGTGCCGGACTGGCTGACAGCGATCACAAGTACATCGGACATGTCCGCCGTGATCCCGAATCCTGAAAGCTCAGAGGCAAGAGTCGACTCGACTCGCAATTCGCCATCGGGTAGTTGGGCGCGCAGGGCGTTGCCGCACGCTTGGGCCGCAACCGCCGCCGTTCCCTGCCCGATTGTGACGACGCGTTTGATCGAGCCACTTGAAATACGGTCGCAAAGCGCCGCCGGCAACGTCGACTCTGGAAGCTGGACCTCATAACCGTCGGGAAGCCGACGAAGTTTTCCAAGCAGCGTGGTGCGGAACGAACGCGGAGCTTCAGAAATTTCCTTGAGAAGGAAATGCGCATAGCCGGCGCGATCAATATCGCTTGTTGTGATTTCAGCGTGCGCGATGTCATCGGCCGTGACTTCGAGTTCTCGGCCGTCATAGCTGAATCGCTGCATGCCCGCGAGCTCTCCTGCGAGTGGCTGATGGAGCCGCATGACCTGACCGCGAGCGCTGGCCGGGTTGTTCGGGTCGACGGGAGTTTCACCGTCGAGGCGCACATAGTCCGAGGTGAGTTCGACAACGCCGTATGGCTCGCTGGCGACGACAAAGGTGTCTTCTGCAACTCCGATATAGAGAGCTTGTCCGCTTCCTCGTTGCGCGAGATGAAGCACCCCGGGCTCATCGCTGCCGCCGACCGCGATGGCGACTGATCCTTCGAACGACGCTACCGCACCGCGAAACGACTCGTGCACGCTTGCGCCTCGATCGATGCCGTCGGCAATCAGCGCAGGAATGACTTTGGCGTCGGTGGTGACCGCTGGGTCAAAGGCAAGCCCGGCGCCCGCCGCGAGGTCGGCGTAGTTGTCAACGTCACCGTTCAGCGCCCCGAAAAAATAGGGAGTGGAGCCGCGATCGACCGAATCACTGTTCACCGGGTGGGCGTTGGCCTCGCTCACTATGCCGACGCTCGCCCAGCGAGTATGGCCCAAGACCATGACCTCGGCGCTGTCATTGTTGAGCAGGGTCGCCAGAAGCTCATCGCCAATGATTGACCGACGCAATGCTGCGGTGTTATCGCCAAGATCCCCAATCTCTGCCGCATGCTTGTAGACGAATCCGACGGTTTCGCCAATATGTCGCAGGCTGAAATTGCGAAACGCTGGATCGGTCGACCGTTCTGCGATCTGCAACGCGATGCTTGGGGATTCAAGATCGACGTTGTGACCTGTGACATTGATGTGCAGCCCAATCGAATCGCGACCGCGCACTTCGAGCCGGTCTAACGCACTGAGTGCATCGTGCACCGACAAAAGGCCGGTGATCGCAGCGGGGGCAAGAGCGGGCGCTCCTCCCGCAAGTGTTCGAACACCAGTCGCAGCATTGAGGCGATCGATTCGGATCGACCACAAGACGTCTCGCACACTCACGCGCGCGGCGTTGAGGCGCTCGTCGCTTTCTGACTCCACGGCGGGGTCGAGTTCCTCGGCCATCGCCAGCATCTGAGCGACGGGAGCAAGCCTCGACTCGACGTCGACCGCTAGTTCAGGGTGATCGAGCAGGCAGGTGACTCCTGGGACTCCGGCCAGTAAGCGGTTTGCTTCGCCGAGAGCACCGATGGCGACTTCGAGCGAATGGACCGAGGACAGATCGAATCGCTGCACGGCCCGGCCGATCAGTTCAAGGATCTGGTCGGGTCGCGGGGTTTCGCGCGTCGGTTGCCGACGAACAATCGCAATGATGCCGCACATGCGTTGGAGTCTATGACGGGGGTGGGCGTGTGCCCGGTCAGCCAAAGCAAGTCTGCACTGCATCGCACAACGCGTTGCACCAGCGATCGGCCTCGTCAACCGACGTGGCTTCGACCATAACTCGGATCACCGGCTCAGTCCCAGACGCTCGCACGAGCACACGGCCATCATCACCTAGGGCGACCTCGGCCTTGGTCACCTCGTCGGCCAGGTCATCGAGATTGACTCCCGACGTCGCGATCGCGACGTTGCGAAGCACCTGCGGAAAGCTCGTCATCGCTGAAGTCGCCAATGTCGCAAGATCGCTGTCACTACGGACCATCGCCTCGAGAAGCTGCAACATGGCCAATGTGCCATCGCCCGTATGTGCGAGGTCGGCGAAGATCAGGTGACCCGACTGTTCCCCGCCAAAACTCCACCCGTTTGAGCGCAACGCATCGAGTACCCATCGATCACCGACTGGTGTCACTACTACAGAGATGCCTTCGCGTTGCATAGCTTTGTGCAGGCCGAGATTCGACATCACCGTCGTGACAAGCGTGTCGCCAGCCAGCGTGCCTCGGTCGCGCATGTCAACGGCAAGCATCGCCATCAGGTGATCGCCGTCTATCAAGGTGCCGGTGTTGTCGACGGCCACAAGGCGGTCAGCATCGCCGTCAAGAGCGATACCGAGATCCGCGTTGCGTTGCACCACGGCATCAGCGAGAGATGCTGGACTCGTTGACCCACATTTGTGGTTGATGTTCACACCGTCAGGTTGATTGTGAAGCATCGTCACGTCGATACCGAGGTCGGCGAGCAGCGGCCCGACCACATGGCTACCCGCTCCATTTGCGGCATCTACGACAACCGCCAGCCCGCTCAGGTCCTGTTCGACTGTGTCCCTTAGGGCATGGACCCACGACGAGATGAGGTTCGGGTCTGCCTCGAGTCGCGGCTCAACGCCACCGGGCGCCGAATCATCGCCAGCGAACTGTGGATCGTGCTCGGCGAGCAAGGACTCGATGGCGGCTTGCTCGTGATCAGCAAGCTTGTTACCCGAACGTGTGAACAGTTTGATGCCGTTGTCATGCGCTGGGTTGTGCGATGCCGAAACAACGGCGCCGATCGCTCCCTGCTTGGCGGCGAGATACGCAACTGCCGGAGTCGGAGCAATTCCAATGTCTATCGGTTCGATTCCAGCTGTGCGAAAACCACGGGCGAGTGCAGACGTGAGCACGGGACCTGATTCTCGCGTATCGCGCCCGATGAACGCGGTGCTTCCGTCGAGAACTACTCCGGCACAACGGGCAAGCTTCTCAGCGAGCGCGACCGTGAGATCCGAGCCGAAGCGGCCGCGGATCCCATCGGTTCCGAATGTAGGCGAAGCCACAGCGAGGTCTGCGGCGAAGCAATCAGCGCTTGCTGTACTGCGGAGCCTTACGGGCCTTCTTGAGGCCGTACTTCTTGCTTTCCTTCTTACGAGGGTCACGGCGAAGATGGCCAGCGGCCTTAAGTACGTCGCGACGCTCAGGATCAAGTTCGATCAGGCCACGGGCGATGCCGAGACGCAATGCGCCAGCCTGGCCGGAGATACCGCCGCCATCGATGTTTGCCTCGATGTCGAACATTCCGGTCGTTTCGGTAAGACCAAACGATGCCAGGGCGGCGTTGCGTTGTGCCGTCTGCGGGAAGTACTCATCGCCGGTCTTGCCATTGATGGTGACTTGACCGGTGCCTTCGAGCAGGCGGACACGGGCGACTGCCCGCTTGCGGCGACCGGTTGCTTGTACGAGATAGCTCATGTGTGTTCTCCTCAGACCTTGTGCGCTCAGGACCGGGCGCGTGCGTGGTCGATTACGAGCGGGGACGGCTTTTGTGCGCCGTGTGGATGCTCACTACCGGCATACACCTTGAGCTTGGTAGCCATCTGGGCGCCCAAACGATTATGTGGAAGCATGCCCGTGATCGACTTGCGCACCGTGTCGGCAGGGCGTTCGCGCAGAAGGTCAGCATAGGAACGGGTCTTGAGACCACCGGGGTATCCCGAGTGGCGGTACACCATTTTGCGTTCGGCCTTGCCTGCGGTGAGCACGATCTTGTCAGCGTTGATCACGATGACGTGATCGCCAGTGTCCGCGTGCGGGGCAAAAATTGGCTTGTGCTTGCCACGAAGAATACGCGCGATCTCTGAGGCCATGCGGCCAAGCACAAGGCCCTCCGCGTCGACCACGAACCACTCGCGCTCGATATCAGTGGGTTTTGGGGTGAAAGTCTTCACAGTGTGTCTCGCTTGCGATCGGCAGATCATCAATGCCCGACGCGAAATGCTCGCAGTTGGGGCGCCAGGCTCGAGCGTCGTCGGGCCAGCCCCATACCTTACGAGCGCATTCTCCTCTTTGCGACCGCTGGGATTCGCTTCCGTACCATCGATTCATGAATCGACGGGAACCACACCCAATTCGCATACGTCGTAGAGTCATGAAAAGATCGCCCCGATGGTCCGCATTGTGCATTTCATTCACGGCAATCGCGGTGCTCGCGACTGCTTGTAGCTCCGGTGACACGGCGTCGAATCGGGCAGATGGGCCGGTAAGCGAGACTCCAACCATTGGTGCATCTGATGCGATCCGGTCGATCCAAGACGAAACCAAGCCTCGCGACGAAGGGGTGACCTTGACGATTGACGGCGGCCAAAATACCGATTCAGGTACTGAGATACTCCTGTCGCTTAGCGAGGGGTCCGCTGCGAGCGCAGGCTCCCCGATCGGCGTCCGCGCAGTCGCTACCACAGCGCTCGACGACGATGACATTGACCGCCTACTCATGCGACTACCCGACCTTGACGAGTTGAGCAGTGATCGAGTGCAGTACGCACGACCGGCCGAGACACGGCCGCCACCGCGTTCGGGCGAGACGATCGATATCAGTTTTCCGCCCGACGCAGCAGCCCAAAGGCCTACAGCCCTCGAGCCCGACAAGCTTGAGGTGCTTCGGTATCAGCCCGATGGCGACGTCGCCATTGCACCGTTCATTTCTGTGACGTTCAACCAACCGATGGTTGCGCTTGGCACGACAGATCAACTCGACATCGCCGAGGTTCCGATCGAGATCACGCCGGAGCTACCCGGGCGATGGGTCTGGCTCGGAACCCGCACGGCACGATTCGAGTATGTACCTGACTTCGTCGATCGCGCTCCTATGTCGACGAGCTATCGCATTGCGGTGCGCAGCGGCACGACGGCGGTGTCAGGGGCGGAACTCGAAAGCGACGTTCAGTTCGCATTTACGACTCCGACGACGGAGGTACTCGATGTCGTTCCGCTGTCGTCGGACTCTGCAGATTCTCTGGCTACCGACCAAGTGTTCGTTGTTTTGTTCAATCAGCGCATTGCCCCAGCCGAGGTGCTCGGCCACCTGCGGTTGACTGCCGACGGAAACGCGGTGCCCCTTATCTTGCTGTCCGCCGATGAGGTCGCAGCAGATGCCGAAACCGAGTTGAGAACTCAGAATGCGGCAGACGGCCGTTGGGTGGCGGTACGGGCTGAGACTGGCCTACCCGCAGATGCGAGTATTGAGTTCAGCACTACGCAAGGTTTGCCTTCGGCTGAAGGGCCCGAAGTGGGGTCCACCACACAGCGATTTTCGGGTCGAACCTACGCGCCCCTCGAGTTGACAACCAGCCGATGCGGCTGGGGACAGAACTGCGAACCGGGCCAACCGTTCGTTCTCGAGTTCAGCAATCAAATCGAGACAGAGTCGTTCGACACCTCAGCCATACGGGTCGAGCCTGCCATTGAGGCAATGAATGTTGGTGTGTCATTCAACCAGATTGTCATCAACGGGGTGACAGACGGCCGCACCGACTATCGGGTACGTGTGGAGACGTCGCTCACCGACATCTTCGGCCAGCAGCTCGCCGAACCCGCCGTTGCTGAGTTCGCCGTCGGCGACGCCCCAGCAGCGCTGTTCCCGCCAAACAATGATCTCGTAACGCTGGATCCGATTCTCGATGACGCCGTGTTGAGAGTTACGTCAATCAATAACGACGAACTTCGCGTCAAAATTTGGCGGGTAGATCCTGTCCGCGACTGGCGTCAATACAGGGAGCAGCGATGGCAGATCGGTGAGGGCAGCTTTGAGCCCGAATGGGAGTTCCTCGGTGAGCGGGACATTTCGACTAGAGCAGACGCCAACAAGTTCATCGAAACCGCTCTCGACCTTGGTCCGGAGCTCGGCCCTGCCGGGCATGTAGTCGTTCGAGTATCACCCACCGAATCCGTATCCGGAGAGTGGCAGAATCAACCGTTTGCGGTCTGGGTGCAGCGAACGAACCTGGGTATCGACGCGTATGCAGACACCGAACAGGCGGTCGTTCGGGTAACCGACCTGCGCAGCGGCGAGGCGGTCGCCGATGCTTCCATCGACCTAGGTCGCCAAAGCGGCACGACAAACGACGACGGCCTGGCGTTCATCGACCTAGGAGCACAAGCGCAAACCGTGGTCGCGACCACCGCGGACCAGACAGCCATTCTGAGCAACTTCTGGGTTGAAGCCAACCGCTCTAGCGGCGACGTGCGCTGGTACGTAGCCGATGACCGGGGCCTGTACAAACCCGGCGAGACGGCGTACATAAAAGGGTGGATACGCCAGAGTCAACGGACTGCTCCTTCACGGCTCGACCTGCCACCTGCTGGCGCCGAGGTTCAGTGGGAAGCAACTGACGCATTTGGGAACCAGTTCGCGAACGGGCAGGTCGAACTCAATACTCTCGGCGGCTTCGATCTGGCGATTGAAATACCGACTGACATCACGCTCGGCCCAGGTGGCATCCAATTCGAGACCGACGCCTTCGCCGGCAGCAGCGACAATCGATATCACTGGCATCAGCTTACAATTCAACAGTTCCGCCGACCCGACTTCGAAGTTGCCGTGCAACCGGCGTTCCAAGGCCCGTACCTGCATGGTGATGACGCAATTCTCACCGCCACCTCCAGCTATTTCGCCGGCGATGCGCTCGCCAGTTCGCCAATTGACTGGACGGTCGAGGCAGTTTCGGCCACGTACGCGCCGCCACAATGGCCGGACTTTGATTTTGGCGTCTGGCAACCCTGGTGGTTCAACGGCGGCTTCGGATCTGAAACCGGATTCACCGCAGACACCGACTTTGGCGGCCCACGAATTGGTGGTGGCGTGTTCGACAACCTTTCGTCGACGACCGCCCCTGATGGCACCCACCAACTCGCCATCAATGTCGCAACCCAAGGCAAGCCACGGCCAGTTGCGCTGACCGCCACCGCTACCACCTTCGATGTGAACCGACAGCCTGTTTCGGGCTCGACCAACCTGCTTTCACACCCTGCCAATTTGTATGTAGGACTGCGCGGCCCTCGAACCTTCATCGCAGCGGGGGAACGACTCGATTTCGATGTGGTCGCGACTGACATCGATGGCAATCTCGTCGCGGAAGCACCGATCTCAGTGACCACCTCGCTGATCGAGTGGCGGTTCCAATCAGGACGTTGGCAAGAAGTCGACATCCCCGCCGAGGTCTGCGATATCACCAGTGCGGACCAGCCCGTCATGTGTTCATTCGAGCCCGAAATGGGCGGCCGTTACCGGGTGACCGCAACGCTCGAAGATACAAATGGGCGACGCAATCTCACTGAAGTGACACGCTGGGTTTCGGGGGGCGACCGGCCACCGTCACGCCGCCTTGACTTGGAACAGCTCACACTCGTGCCGTCTGGCGAACGCTTCGAGCCGGGCACAACCGCCGAGGTTCTGGTCCAAGCACCATTCGCCGATGCCAACGGCCTTCTCATCGTCACCAGAGGGTTGATTTCCGAGACGCGCATTATCGACTTCGATGACGCGGGCAGCGCGGTTGTCGCCGTCGACATCACAGAACAAGATATTCCCGGTATCGGACTACAGATCGAGGTGGTCGGTACAGCGCTTCGCCCCAGCTCAGCCGAACCGTCGCCGCGACCGGCATTTGCGTCGGGCCAGATTTCACTGACCGTGCCCCCCACCTCGCGAACCTTGCATGTTGACGCTGTTCCCCGCGACGCCACGCTGGCCCCGGGATCAAACACCGAAATCGATGTTCGCGTCACCGACGCAAGCGGCGTGCCGGTCGCCGGAGCAGATCTGGCCGTAATCGTGGTCGACGAAGCCGTCCTTTCTCTCACGGGTTACAACCTCGAGAACCCCGTCGACGCGTTTTATCGCAACTTCGGCACCTGGATACAAAGCGCTCGTGGGCGATCGACCGTCGTGTTGGGCGACCGTTCGTCGCCTCAGACCGTCGTCGCTGACGGCGAAGAAATAGCAGACGCGTCATCCAACGCTGCAGTTGGGGCTGATGGCGACGAGGCATTCGGTAGCGGATCGATTCAGTCCGAGGGGGCATTCGATATGGCCGCCGCCGACGACTCTCTGGCCCGAGCGCCTGCTGCGACGGTTACCCAAGCAAAGAGCGGCGAAACAGCGCAGGCAATATCGCTGCGAGACGATTTTGACGCCCTTGCCATCTTTGAACCCTCAGCGACAACCGACGTTGACGGACGCGTACTTGTTCAGGTTCCCATTCCCGACAATTTGACCCGGTATCGGATCATGGTGGTGGCTGCTGCCGATGCCGGACTTGCCGGCTCAGACGAAGCGAGTCTCACCGCCCGTCTGCCAATCACCGTACGACCGACTCCCCCACGATTCGCAAACTTTGGAGACCGGTTCGAGTTTCCCGTCGTCGTGCAAAATGCGACCTCTCAGGATCGTTCCATCAACGTCGCTCTGCGCGCAACCAACCTCGTACTCACCGGCGAGCGCGGCGTCACGGTTGAGGTGCCAGCGAACGACCGTGTCGAAGTACGTTTCAACGTGGAGGCAGAAGTGGCCGGGATCGCCCGCTGGCAGATCGCGGCGACGAGCGGTGACCTCGCCGACGCGGCCGAAGGCGAGTTTCCGGTCTACACGCCAGCCACCTCAGAGGCGTTTGCCACCTATGGGGTCATCGACGGTGGGTCCATTCGTCAGCGGCTCGATGAACCCGAGAACGTGTTCACGCAGTTTGGCGGACTCGAGGTGTCGACTTCATCAACCGCAGTGTCTTCCTTGACCGATGCAGTCGTGTATCTCGGTGAATATCGCTATCAAAGTAGTGACGCTCTTGCGGCGCGAGTGCTCGCTCTGACGGCACTTGGCGGTGTATTCGAAGCGTTCGACACAGCTGGCGCTCCAACCCTTGAGCAAGCCAACGAGATCATCGCGAGCGATATCGAGCGCCTCATACAATTGCAGAACGACAACGGGGGCTTCCCCTGGTGGCGGCGAGGGCGCGAAAGCATTCCTTGGGTGAGTGTGCAGGCCGCCCATGCCCTCGTCATCGCGGCAAACGCCGGTTTCGACGTACCGGGTTCAGCGCTCAACGCGTCGCTCGCCCATATCGGCACGATCGAGTCGCACATGCCCAGTTCCTATGCGCCGCAAACCAAGCAGGCAATCAGCGCGTACGCGCTGCATGTGCGCCATCTCGCCGGCGACGACGATCTCGACAAGGCTCTCTCCCTGTGGGGTGACCTCCAAGCTGAGCCTCAGCTTGACGCCATCGCCTGGATCTGGCCGGTAGTGGCAGCAGATCCGCAAGCCGATGGCGCCATCGAACGCCTTTTCGAAAATCGGGTTACCGAGCGAGCCAACCAAGCAACGTTTGCGACTGACTATGGCGACCAACAGTGGTTGCTGCTGCACTCCGACCGTCGATCCGACGCCGTCGTGCTCGATGCTTTGCTTCGCCAACGACCCCAAAGCGACCTTGTCGTCAAGACACTCGCCGGGCTACTCGCAGCTCGCGACAGCCGTGGCCGATGGAATAACGTTCAGGAAAACAGCTTTGTGCTGATTGCGGCAGCAAACTACTTCGAACAAGTCGAGGGCAGCGACCCTGACTTCGTAGCCCGGGCATGGCTTGGTGACACCTTCGCTTTCGAGCAGTCGTTCACTCAACGTGACACCGGTCGCTATTCGACAACTATCCCAATGCAGGAATTGGTCGGAGTCGGAAGCCAAGACATCGTCGTCGATAAGGTCGGCGACGGTCGGCTCTATTACCGGCTAGGGCTTCGCTACGCGCCGAGCGACCTCGCGCGAGAACCCATCGACCAGGGATTCGTTGTGCAGCGCTCCTACGAGGCGATCGACGCCGACGACGATGTCGCGCAATCGGCCGATGGCACATGGACCATCCAAGCTGGCGCCCGTGTCAGAGTGCGCCTGTCAATGGTGGCCGACAGCCGTCGTACCCACGTCGCTCTGCTCGACCCGATACCGGCGGGATTCGAAATGGTAAATCCTGCACTGGCCACAACCGAAGTAGTCCCATCCGA
>CALKPY010000063.1 GCA_937991435.1 uncultured Acidimicrobiales bacterium | reverse complement strand
CCCTGCGCGGCGATGCTGTGCGCCCGTCGAGGTGAGTCGTGGTAGGTGAAGAGCTTGACCCGGTAGCCGAGCTCACCCATGGTCGCGGCGGCGCTGGCGCCGGCGAGTCCGCTTCCGACCACGATGACTTCGAACTTGCGCTTGTTCGAAGGGTTCACGAGGTTCATCGAGAACTTGTGATTGGTCCAAGCGTTTTCGATGTCGTCTGCGGCGCCGTTGGGCAGCCGACTGTCGAGTGATCCGATCACGGAGAGGCCTCCTCGGCCGAGTCGTGCTGTTCGAGCAATTGTTCGAGTGGTACTTCTTCTTCGATAACCCCAGCCTGCACCATGATCGGGAAGCTCAAGTTGCCGAGCAGGATCAATCCGGCAATGGCCAGAGCAATGGGTCGACGCATGGGATTGAACTTGGGACTATTGATGCCCAAGCTTGTGAACATCGAGAACACGCCGTGGAACAGATGAACCGCCAACGCAATGTTGGCAACGATGTAAAAGAGTGCGACCGGAATTCGAGACAGCGACCGGTCGGCGTTGCCATAGGGATCGCCGCGGACCCAGTCGTCGTCGAACCAGCCCCAGGTCAGATCGGCCAGGTGATAGAGCAGGAACAGGGCGATGATCGGGCCGGTCCAGCGCATGGTGCGGCTGGCAAAGTTCGCTGCGGCGTAGTCACGGGTGGACTCGTATCGGGTGTTGCTGGCACCGCTCATTCGGGTGAGGGTGACCGCCGAGTGAATGTGCAGACCGAACATTGTCACGAGGCCGAGCCGCATAAGCCAGAGCACATAGGTGCGAGGAATGATGTGTCCGCCCAGGTCGCGAAGGGCCTCGGCGTATTCGTGAACTTCGACTGGCCCTTCGTACAGGTGCAGGTTTCCGATCATGTGCACGACAACGAAGCCAATGAGCCCGAGCCCGGTCAGGCCCATCACCCACTTCTTGCCAATGGCGGTCTGATACAGATTCAGCGGCCACGGAAGTTTGACGCGTGGCGGCTTGTTCGTGGGCTTGGGCGTTCGCAGCTTGTCCTGGGGGCGCAGCGTTACTGCCATGGAACCAACCTTGTGCGTGGCTGCCTGCATTGGTGATACGTGGCGGCAGCAATGGATATATCTAGACGCTACCTGCCGAGCAGTCAGGCAACGAAGCTGATTGGTTTCCTTCGGGGAAGTTCTCGGCCCAACATCGTGTTCGCGGGGTTCGCATCTCGGGCCGCCCGGCGGGTAATCGGGTCGATTGACCCTGCCTTGGGCGACCCGACACCCGCGCTGATCACGCGTTGATGTGGGCTCTGTAGCCGTTGTCGGCGAGCACGTGGTCACCGGATCGAGCTTCGAGCGATAGCTCCACAACCCCGCCCGCTTCGGGAACAATCCAATTGATCGAGCCGAGCCGGGCTACGGAGTCGGGAGCAACCTCTCCTCGCCATGCCCATTGTTCGACACCTGTCGGGGTTTCAAGGCTGGCGAGTACGACGACGTTTTCGAGTGGTCGAGGTAGATCGCTCACTATGTGTACGTCGAGGAGTACGGCGTCGCCGGGGTCGAGCTCTGCCGGAAGCCGATCAGCAACAACAATGACCGGCTGGCAAGCGGAACGGACTGCTTCGACGGCGTGTTTGGGGTTGCGGTCGTGGTCATAGATCGCAAAAGAGATCGCCGGGCGACTGTCAGCGAGAGCGGCAAACGTGAACCCTCCCGTTGGTTTGTACTTCAATCGTCGCAGCGTCTCGATCTGGCGGCGCAACAAGATGGCTTGGTATCCCTGTGATGCTTCGATCCATTCTTCGGGGCCGTGCGTGCCCGTAGCGGGCAGATAGTGGCGGAAGCTGGTCTCACTGAGCCCGTAGCGATCGGCGAGAAGTCCAAGGTCGGGCCGCCAGTCGCCCGACGCGTTGCGAGGTCGGATTGCCACGTCTGCGCTGACCGGAATGGATTGGGCGCCGAATGACGAGACCCACCGGACCATGCGTGGAATGCGGCGCGCGAACGCTTCGAGGTCTCGACCCGTGCCGTTGTTCCATCCGAATCGTAGGTGGGTGTCGGTGCCGTCGAATTTCGGAGCGCTGGGCCAGGTGCCTGAGCCATGAACAACCGGGCGACTTGTGTCTGCGACATCGAACGCGCGCCCCACAAGACGATCGAGCACGCTCTTTGTCCACGTCGGTACCTGCTGTTTCGCCACCCCAAACAGCGAACGCCGAGTCGGAAGCGTGGTCGTTGGTCGAGGGCCCGTCGTTGTTCCGGTCGGGTCGTTGTGTGCGCACCACATGACGATGCTCGGGTGCGCGCCGAGTTGATCGACTAGCCGATGTGCCGCGTTTACGGCCTGCGACTGAATCGAACGCTTGACCTCGCCGCGCATTGGGAGGTCTTGCCAGATCAACATGCCCAGACGATCAGCAGTTTCGTACAGCTCTGGGCGTGCAACATGACTATCGAGGCGCACAAGGTCGAGTCCGATTTCGCGGGCCATCGAGATATCGGCTGCGATCTGGTCAGCGGTCGCAGTAGCCGGAAGCGCAGAGGTCGGCCACAAGTCGACTCCCTTGCAGAACAGTCGTGTGCCGTTGATCGACAACACCCACTTGTTCATTTCAATTTCTCGGAGCCCCACCGTGCGCTCCCAGATTCCGCTGATCGTTCCGTTCACTTCGACGCTGACTGTGACGCGATACAGGGGCTGGTCACCGAGCGACCACGGCCACCACAACTTCGGCGACGGAATGTGAACATCCCACTCGAGAACGGTGGCGCCGCTCACCAGGTGGTGCTTGCGCTGCGACGTGATTGGAGCGGCTCCGGCGGGCGGTCGCAGCGTTGTCGTGATCGTCGCTTCGGTGGGATCGTCAGAGATCAGGTGGCTGCGTAAATGGATCGTCGCCTCGGCATCGCTTGCTGCGGTGCAGATGACTCGATTTTTGGTCATTCGCACGGCGCCCGTTGAGACGATGCGAACGGGTTGCCAAATACCACCTGGGTTGCTGTGACCCACAATGCTCGGTTCGGCAAACAGCCCGTGCAAGGAACGCCCAGGTTCGTTGGGGTTGATTACCGGCGAAGCCACTTCGACAACGAGGGTGTGCACGCGGCTCTTCGCGGGGGTGCGGTCAAGGTTCGATGCGCTGCGTACAAGCTCGGTGATTTCGAATTCGTGGGTCAGGAACCAGCCAGCAGTCGGTCCTAGGTAGTTGCCATCGAGCCAGATGTCAGCACGATCCCAGATGCCGTCAAAGAGCAGCCACTGACGCGAGGTGTCATCGCTGATATCAGCGTCGAGCTCGAACTGGGTTCGGTACAGAACTGAGGTGCGCGATGAAAGTGCAGGGTTTGAGGCCCAGTGACCGGGCACATCGATCGAGTGCCAAGGCGAATCGTCGAAGTCGTGCTCGATGCAGTTGCGACGCAAATCGTCAGATGTCGGGTGCGCCCGCCACGGCCCAGCCAATGTCGTCGAAACCACAGCAGAAACCTAGCGGCCGTTCGTGGCCATGGTCACCGGCGTTGCACCTTGGAAACAAGTTGTATGAACTCGTCGACCGAGAATGCGGCAATCGCCGCGCCAAGTGCGTCGAGCGGCACATCGTCGATCGTGCGGAAGCGGAAGCACGACTTGCCCATGTCGAGACGACCGCCGCTTTGCTTCCACTGTTGAACGAGTTTTTTGCGGGTTGGCTCATGCGCGTAGACCCCAGTGAGATAGATCGCCATGTGGTTCTTCTGCGAGGCGATTGCGGCGTACATCAGGGGTTGGCCGTTGTAGGTGTCGGGCTGTATTGAGAGCGGCACTGAGTAGGCGATCATTCCCCACGCCATGTTTTCGACATAGCCGCGGGGCAAGTGTTTGCGAATCGTTGCGCGCACTTTGCGAATGGCTCGGCGTCGGTCGTCAGGGAGTAAATCGATGTACTGCTTTGGTGTCGCAGCGTCGCTGTGCATGACGAAACGGTAGTAGCGCTTCGTTGTGTGGTGCCCGCTGGCCTAGCCTCGACATCAATGAATCTTGTAGAGACTCTTGGTCAGCTTCGGGCGTCCGGCTGGAAGTCGGTTTCGGTCAAAGACGAAATTCGACGCAACGCCATCACGAAAATTCAGGCAGGTGAACCGCTGTTCGAAGGGGTGCTTGGTTATGAAGACACCATCGCGCCACAGCTCGAAAACGCGTTGCTTGCCGGTCATGACGTTGTGTTCCTGGGTGAGCGTGGTCAGGCCAAGACGCGCATGATTCGTTCATGTATTGGTTTGCTCGATGAACACATGCCGATCGTGGCAGGGTCGGAAATCAATGATGACCCGTACAACCCGGTCTCGAAATATGCCAAGGACCTTGTTGCTGAACATGGTGATGACACCAAGATCGCCTGGGTGCATCGACGCGACCGTTTCGCGGAGAAGCTGGCGACTCCCGACACCTCGATAGCAGATCTCATTGGCGAGGTCGACCCGATCAAGGTGGCCGAGGGCCGCTACCTGAGCGATGAACTCACGCTGCACTACGGAATGGTTCCGCGTTCGAATCGCGGTCTGTTCGCGATCAATGAGCTTCCTGACTTGGCTGAGCGCATTCAAGTGGGTCTGCTCAACGTGCTCGAAGAGCGCGACGTGCAGATCAGGGGTTACCGAATCAACCTTCCGATCGACATCATGTTGTTCGCGTCGGCCAACCCCGAGGACTACACCAACCGCGGACGCATCATCACGCCGCTCAAGGACCGCTTCGGCACGCAGCTTCGCACGCATTACCCGCGTGAGATCGACATCGAAATGGACATCGTCGAGCAGGAAGCCGAGATCTTCAGCGGCGAAGGCATCGAGGTGAGCGTGCCTGACTTCATGGCAGAGATCGTCACCACAATGAGTCATCTCGCTCGCGAGAACCCGCATGTGAATCAGCGTTCCGGTGTGTCGGTGCGTCTCAGCATCGCCAACTATGAAACGCTTGTGGCGAGTGCCGTGCGACGCACGCTTAAGCAGGGTGGCACGCGAGCGGTGCCTCGCATTAGCGACCTTCCCGCCCTCACTCCGTCGAGCATGGGCAAGATCGAAGTCGAGTCGATCGACGATGGCCGAGACGTCGAAATCATCGAGCACCTGCTGTCGTCGGCCACGATCGTCACGTTTAAGAGTTCCCTCGAACACACCCATGTTGCGGGGGTACTCGAAGCCTTTGACGAAGCCGAAGCTGTGGTTCATACCGGCGATGACATTGCCGACAGTGCCTATCTAGAGATGCTCACCCAGATGCCCGCGTTGGGCGAAGCGCTGCAACATCTGGGTTACGCCCCTGATGACATGACTGATCCGGCGCTCGTGGCGAGCGGTGTCGAGTTCATTCTCGAAGGGTTGCACTTGTCAAAGCGACTCAACAAGGAATCCCTCGGCGCCAGCGCGGTGTATCGCTCACGTTGATAGGCCGAGCGGCGGTCTGATTCGATTCTTGGTGCGTCAGTCGAGGGTGATGAGCACCGCTGTGTCGGTACCGCTGCCCTTGCCCATGAGCTTGGCTGCCTTGCCCATGACGGTGATCATGGTGAACTGAATGCCGTACTTGGCCTTGACGAGTTTTGACACACGTTCGAATTCGGCGGCTGATGATATTGCAGTGCCAGTGCGCAGCGAAGAGCCTTGGTTGATGACGCCCTTGGCGTTACAGGGCTGGACCTTGATCTTGTCGTTGTTGGCAAGACGCCGAACTTTCCAAGATGATGAGGCGGTGGTGAAGCCAATCGTGCCGTTGCCGGTATCGACGACCCAGACCGGTACTGACTTTTCGGTGCCGTCTTTTTTGAACGTCGTAAATGCCAGGTACTTCTCATCAGCCAAAGTCATTCGACAAACCTAGCTGGTGATACCGGCCGTTTTCGATCGAAAGCCACGCCGTGCGGTTTGCTGATTACCCTGACTCGGTGGCTGATCCAGCAACATTTGCCGACGACGCAATGCCGTTCATGAATCAACTGTTCGCGACCGCGATGCGTATGACTCGCAACCGAGCCGATGCAGAAGATCTCATTCAGGAGACTTTTCTCAAGGGGTACCGGGCGTACGAACGTTTCGAAGCGGGCACGAACCTGCGCGCATGGCTGTTTCGTATTTTGACGAACAACTACATCAACACGTATCGCAAAAAGCAGCGCCGACCGATCGAGAGCGATCTCAGCAACGTTCAGGACCTGTACCTGTACCGGCGATTGGGTGGCGATGCCAGCGCGGAGCTGGGCCGCAGCGCCGAAGATGCACTGTTCGAGCAGATCACCGACAGCACGATTCTTGAGGCGCTTGACGCTCTGCCGGAGCAATACCGCATGGCAGTTCTGCTCGCCGATGTAGAGGGGTTTGCCTACAAAGAAATCGCTGAGATTCTTGATATTCCGATCGGGACCGTCATGAGTCGGTTGCATCGTGGAAGAAAGAAGCTTCAAGTCGAGTTATATGAGTTCGGCCGTGAACGTGGCCTGATCCGTGATGCCGACCTGGCGACAGAAGGAGCTGCACAATGACTACTCCCACAGGGAATCCGCTCGAAGGTGATCGACCCGTCTTGCCCGACCTCGCCAGCAATGCTCTGCAGGCGAACCCGTTCACTACCTCTCCGCTTGACACCGCGCCGCTTGACGGAATGACACTCGACCCGACTGCCGCCGACTGCACGCCGTTGCAGTGTGAAACGGCCATGAACCTGATCAACGAAGCCCGCAACCCGTCATTGGATCTGCCACAACTCGGTCAGTTGCGCGGTGAATTGAGTCACTGTGCTCCATGCCGTTCGGCCTTTGATATCGAGGTCAAGCTGCGTTCGACGTTCGCCCCGCGCACGTCAGAACTTCCGACCATCGATTTCAGGACGCGCATTACAGAAACACTCGCCTCAGTCGACCTCTCGCAGCTCGACATCACCGACTTCTGAGTCGTGGCTTCTTCAGTCGGCGCGCCAGCGCAAAAACGGAACAGCTCACATGACAGCGGTGACGGTATGTCGCGAGCGCGAGTCACGGGTGCAACGCCCCTAGAATCGTTTTCATGATCTCCGCAGTTGTCTGGCATTGGTGGCTTGCCCCGATACTCGTGTTCAGCGGGGTGCTTTTGATTCTCAGCACGATCGGTGGCTACCTCAACAAGGTCAGCAAAGATCGCTACCCAACCCGTGAGGCTCGGCGCGACTAGTGGCCGGTGCAGTCGATTGGGCGTTTGCTGAGCGCGTCGCAACACGAATTTCCGCGCGCGGACATGTAGTCGACGACTATGCGCTCCGATCGATGGAAGATGACTTCGAGGTCATGACCCCGCAGGCAGAAAAGCTTGTGGGCGAAGAGACGGGGTTGTGGTCGCTGCAAGGCGAAGCCCGCTCTCGCATGGTCACTCGGCCCGAGTGGATTCGCGCCAACATTGCATCGTTCCAGCGGCTGCTTTCACCTGTCATCGGCAAGCTCGACGACATGTCTGACGGGCCACTTGGCACAATGACTCGCCGATTTGCTGGAGCCGAAGTCGGAGCGGTGCTCGGCTGGATGTCGACACGGGTACTTGGTCAATACGACCTGTTGCTCACCGAAGATGAGAATCCTGAAGATCAGGACATCGTCTACTACGTCGGTCCGAACGTCTTGGCACTCGAGCGCAGACACGGATTCCGGTCTGATCAGTTCCGCCTGTGGCTAGCGCTACACGAAACCACCCACCGCGCCCAGTTCACTGGTGTGCCGTGGCTACGAGATCACTTCGTCTCGCTCGTGAACCAAACCCTTGATTCGGTCGACCCTGATCCGACGCGCATGTTCGAGATCGTCAAAGATGTCGTCGAAGCTCGCCGCAACGGCCACGATCCGTTGGCTGATGGAGGGCTTCCAGCCTTGATTGCTGGGCCTGAGCAAAAGATCGTGCTCGACAAGATCGGCGGCATGATGAGCCTTCTCGAAGGGCACGGAGACGTCACCATGGATCGAGCTGGTCTGGGAATTGTCACCGACGCCGAGATCTTCGCTTCGACCCTGCGGGCCCGGCGAGATTCGGCGAAGGGCGTAACCCGCATTGTGCAACGACTTGTGGGCCTCGAAGCGAAAATCAATCAGTACGCCGCTGGCGAAGCATTTATTGCTCATATCGAAGAACGCGGCGGCGGCCCCAAGGTGATTGATCATGCTTGGGAAAACGCCGAGTCGCTTCCGAGTCTCGACGAGATCAAAGATCCAGATCTCTGGCTCAACCGTGTCATGCATGTCGGTTCGGAGCCAGCAGCCGTCTCTTGATCGCCGCGGCGATCCCGGAGTCGGCGCGACTGCTGATCGCCGACCTGCACACTCGATGTGTATTCGACGAATCTGGCGCCGATGTTGACGTCGCCGTGTCAGGCGGGGCAGATTCGTCAGCGCTGCTCGTGCTGGCGATTGCGAGCGGTTCTCGTGTAACCGCTCATCATGTTGACCACGGTCTGCGTATCGGATCGGCGAACGAAGCTCAGATCGTCGCCGACCTGGCTGAGCGTTTTGGGGCTCAATTCGAATCGCACACAGCCCACGTCGGCGCAGGTCCAAATCTTGAAGCGAGGGCCCGCCACGCCCGGTTCGGCGTGCTGCCCTCAGGCACCGCAACGGGGCACACCCTCGATGATCGGGTCGAAACAACTCTGATGAACCTCATGCGCGGTGCATCGAGAACCGGATTGTCCTCGATGAGGGCGTCACCTCGGCATCCAATTGTCAGGTTGAGGAGCTCCGAGACGCGAGCGCTGTGCCGAGCACTCGATATCGATGCGTTTGAAGACCCGTCGAATCAGGACCTCGCAATTCTGCGCAACCGGGTTCGGCAGCAGTTGCTGCCACTTATGGCAGAAATGAGCAATCGCGATGTAGCGCTGACCATCGATCGCCAGTCAGATCTTCTCGCTGACGAAGACGAGCTACTTGACGAACTGTCGCTCGATATCGACCCGACCGATGCAATCGCGGTGGCCGGTGCTCATCCGGCGCTAGGCCGCCGGGTGGTTCGCCGATTGATATCCCACGCCGTTGCCGGCGCTCACCCTCCATCAGCGGCAGTAGTGGAGCGAGTACTTCGAGTCGCGCGCGGCGAAGTCGTGGCATGCGAGATCGAAGGGGGCTATCGGGTCCAACGATCGAGCCAACGGCTGATGGTCGTCGCTCCGTCGGTACTGTGACCCGCTGATGAACAAGAGCAATCTGATCCGGTTGGCACTCGTGGCACTCGTCATCGCGGCGATTGTGGGTGCCCTGGTATTTGTGCTCCGCGACGGTGGTGACGAACCCGAAGAACTTTCGCTGGGTGAATTTATTGAACTTGTGGATCAGGGCGAGATCGCGGACGCAACGATCAGGGACCGTTCAAACCGCATCGAGGGTGACCTTCGCTCGGGTGAGTCCTACGAGCTCACCTATCCCCGCGAGTACGCCGACGAGCTCACCCGACAGCTGACCGAAGCTGAACCGGCAATCGAGATCGAGACCGACAATCAGGCATCGAGCGTTTGGAGCAATTTGCTTCTGTCGATGGTTCCGCTGCTGCTATTGGTATTCGTCTTCGTCATTGGCTTTCGGTTGATTGCCGGTCGCGGTGGCGCCATGTTCAACTTTGGCAAGGCCCGCGCTCGGCAGTTCACAAAAGATTCGCCTCAGGTGTCGTTTGACGATGTAGCTGGCGCCGACGAAGCGGTCCAGGAACTCGAAGAAATCAGCGACTTCCTGCGTGACCCAGCTCGCTTTCACGCACTTGGTGCCACGATCCCTCGAGGCGTGCTCTTGCACGGCCCCCCGGGCACAGGCAAGACGTTGTTGGCAAGGGCTGTTGCTGGCGAAGCTGGCGTGCCATTTTTTTCGATCTCTGGTTCAGACTTCGTGGAGATGTTCGTCGGCGTCGGAGCCAGCCGAGTGCGTGATCTTTTTGACCAGGCGAAACAGGCCTCGCCCGCGATCATCTTCGTCGATGAGATCGACGCAGTCGGCCGTCACCGAGGCGCTGGTGTGGGAGGCGGTCACGATGAGCGTGAACAGACGCTCAATCAGTTGCTCGTCGAAATGGACGGGTTCGACGCAACGAGTGGAGTGATTCTCATCGCTGCTACGAACCGCCCAGACATTCTCGACCCGGCGCTTTTACGTCCTGGCCGATTTGACCGTCAGATTGCCGTTGATCGTCCTGACCTGGCTGGCCGACGGCAGATCTTGCGGGTACACGCCCAAGGTAAGCCGCTTCAGGTCGGTGTTGATCTCGACACCATTGCTCGACGTACGCCCGGATTCACCGGCGCCGACCTCGCCAATTTGTTGAACGAAGCGGCGCTACTCGCCGCTCGTTCCGGAAACAGCGACATCGGCTCGACCGAGGTGAGCAATGCCATTGATCGGGTCATGGCTGGACCCGAGCGCAAGACACGAGTCATGTCAGACCATGAGCGTCTCGTGATCGCCTATCACGAGTCTGGCCACGCGCTGGTGGGTCACTCATTGTCCAATAGCGACCCTGTGCACAAGATCTCGATTGTGTCGCGCGGCCGCGCCTTGGGCTGGACCTTGACCCTGCCAGAACGTGACAAGTACCTCAAAAGCCGCTCGGAACTTCGAAGCGAACTGGCGGTGCTGCTTGGCGGACGCACGGCCGAAGAGATGATCTTCGGCGACCCGACAACTGGTGCTGCCGACGACATCGACCGAGCGAGTTCCATAGCGCGCGCAATGGTTACGCAGTACGGCATGAGCGACCTGCTCGGACCCCGAAAATTCGGATCCCACAACGAAGAAGTCTTCGTCGGAAAAGACGCCGGTCAGCAACCCGAGTACGGCGATGCGGTGGCGGGCGCGATCGAGTCTGAGGTTCGTCGCCTTGTCGACGGTGCGCATCGAGAGGCTCTGGCCATACTTCGTCATCATCGGCTCACCCTGGAAACACTCGCCGAATCTCTGCTCGAACACGAGACGCTTGCCGACGATGCGCTGTCCCATATTCTCGGGCCAGCCGGCACCTGGGATAGCAGCGCCTTTCGCGCTAGCGACGATGCGCCTCAACCGACGCTTGAGCTATCGGAAACTGTTGAGTCTGCGGGCTAGCGTTCGGAACATCCCCCATCGGCGCGCCGACCCAACGGTGCTCCCAGAACGAAGCGAGAGCTGACGTGTCAGAATCAAACAGCCCAGTCGACCTGCCACGTATCGAGCGGGCGGTGCGCGAAATTCTCGAGGCGATTGGCGAAGACACCAGCCGCGACGGTTTGCTTGACACGCCGGCTCGGGTGGCTCGTATGTATGCCGAAACCTGTGGAGGGTTGCACGAAGATCCCGATGAGCATCTGAACAAGCAATTCGACGCGGCGCACGGTGAGATGGTGCTGGTACGAGACATTCCAATGTATTCGCTGTGCGAACACCACCTCGTTCCGTTCGCGGGAGTGGCCCACGTTGGCTACATCCCCAACCTCGAAGGTCGGATCACCGGGCTCTCAAAGCTTGCTCGATTGGTCGACGGCTACGCCCGACGCCCGCAAGTACAGGAACGTCTGACAGCTCAGTGTGCAGATGCCATCGATTCGATTCTCGAACCCCGGGGCGCCATTGTCGTGATCGAAGCTGAACACCTCTGCATGGCCATGCGCGGCATTCGCAAGGCGGGTGCCACCACGGTGACCTCAGCGGTGCGCGGCATCTTCCGTGACGACGTTGCCACCCGTATGGAAGCGATGCGGTTGCTCGTTCGATCGTGATGCCGCTGATTATGGGCGTTATCAACGTCACACCCGATTCGTTCGTTGATGAAGTTCGCACCCCTCGTTTCGGCGATGCCGTCGAACGGGCGCGCCTGCTGATCGACGAGGGCGCTCACATTCTCGACGTCGGTGGGGAGTCCACCCGGCCGACTGCGTCACATGTGAGTGAATCTGAAGAGATCGATCGCGTCGTGCCTGTCGTCGCCACGTTGCGCGAGCATGTTGGCGATCAGGTTCGTTTGTCGGTCGACACTCGTCGCGAATCTGTCGCCCGGGCAGCGGTTGCTGCGGGAGCGGACATCATCAACGACATGGGGGCAACGCTTGGCGCTGTCGCTGGCGAACTCGGCGTTGACTATGTCGCAGCGCACATGCAAGGCACTCCAGAGACGATGCAGCTCAACCCGACGTATGACGATGTGGTAGGCGAAGTCCTGGCAGAGGTGCTCGCGGCAGCACGAGTCGCCGCAGACGCCGGGTCTCCAAAGGTGTGGATCGACCCAGGTATCGGATTTGGCAAGGCGACGCACCACAATCTGGAGTTACTGGCCAACTTGGACCAATTTGTGGACACCGAATTTGGTGTGTTGGTTGGGGTGAGTCGCAAGAGTCTCATTGGGTACCTGCACGCGGCCAGCGATGCAGGTTTGTCGGTTCGTGCTGACGAGCTCGCACCAACAGCGACCGATGACCGCCTCGAAGGTTCGCTTGCCGTCGCAGCCTGGTGTGGCCTGTTGGGGGCTGAGGTTCTGCGGGTGCACGATGTTGAGCCGTCTTTGCAGGCGGCGCGAGTGGTAGCTGCCAGAGATTCGGCCTAGGGTCGAAGCCATGGTTGAAGTGTCGCTGTCAAGCCTGCGTGGAAAGTGGGCACAAGGTATAAAGCCGCGCCATTTCACGTGGATTCTCAAAGACCAACTTGCGCTCTGCGAGCGACTGGGTGGTAGAGGTTCGAACCATCGCCCGGTGCGCCGACAAGAAGAAATCGTGTGGGTTCTGAACAACGACTTCGACCTGACGATTTCGCTGATTCCTGGCACGCACAACCTTGCTGCGTACAGCGAGCTCGGTTTGCCACATCGCCATTGGCCGGTGTCCGATACTGACGATGTTGTCACGATGTTGCCCCGCATCTACGAGCAGATGGCGATCGCGTTTGATGACAATAAGCGGTTGCTCATGCACCGTATTCAGCTTGACGATGTGGTTGCCGGCTTCATTGGTGGGTTCTTGATATGGGGCGGGTACCTGCACCAAGCGACCGAAACCATTGTGATGGTCGAGCGGTTGTTCTCTCGCCAACTTGGTTCACGCGGTCGAGCAATGGTCAGCGAGATCGCTGATTCGTCGGTCCGCCGCGTAGTGGCTTCGTAGGCGGCCGCCATGACCGATGATCGCATCGTTCTTCGTGGGCTTCGGGTGCTCGCCTTTTGTGGCGTGCTCGACGAAGAAAAGGCCCGTCGCCAACCGTTTGAACTAACCATCGAAATCGAAGTAGACCTGCGCGCCGCAGGACAATCTGATGATCTCAATGACACGATCAATTACGGCGAGTTGTCAGACCGCATTGGCGAGTTGGTTGAGGTCGGCAGATACGACCTTCTCGAGTACTTCTCACAACAAGTTGCCGACCTTGTCCTTACCTACCCGACAGCGCAAGCCGTGACAGTCGAGATCAACAAGTTGCGGCCACCCGTAGCCCACGCTCTCGATTCATCGGCTGTGCGCATCACGCGGCGTCGATCCTGAAGCGCTCCAACTCATGACCCGCGCCTTTTTGGGCCTCGGCTCGAACCTTGGTGAGCGGCTCGCATACCTGCGACGCGCTGTCGACCAGATCGAAGATCGCATCGCCGTATCAAGTCTCTACGAGACCGATCCAATCGGGGGGCCCGACCAGGATCCCTTTCTCAACCTTGTGGTTGAGCTCGAAACGCAACGGTCCGCTCGCGAATTGCTCGGGCTTTGCCGCGAGCTAGAAGCCGACGCTGAGCGAGTGCGCGAAGTGCGATGGGGGCCCCGAACACTCGACGTCGATGTTCTCTGGGTCGACGGGGAAACCGTCGATGAGCCCGATCTGATCGTGCCGCACCCCCGCATGACCGATCGTGCCTTTGTAATGATTCCGCTCGGTGAACTCGCGCCAGATCTCGTCGTCGATTGGACAGATCCAGGCATGGGTGAGGTTCGCAATATCGGATTGCTGTGAAGATGAACCGGGTTCGCATTGTTGGTCCCGGACGTGCTGGCAGTTCGTTTGCTGCAGCACTCAGCCACATAGGTATTCATGTCGATCTTGTAGGGCGCAACGACGCGGTCGATCAGGCCGCCAGTGGTGTTGATGCGGTTCTCATAGCTACGCCCGATCGGGTCATCAGCGAAGTAGCGGCCGCAATCGCGCCGGGCTCAGCGGTGGTCATGCACTGTTCCGGAGCATCGACCCTCGATGTCTTGGCGCCGCATGCATTGGTTGGATCGATTCACCCACTGATGGCGCTACCCAATGCCGAGGTCGGCGCTCACCGGCTGCTGAATGGTGGTTGGTTCGCTGTTTCGGGCGACGCGATCTGCCGGCACCTTGTGCAAAACCTTGGGGGAAGCTCATTCGATGTTCCTGATTCGGCCCGCACGCTTTATCACGCGACCGCCGCGATTAGCGCAAACCATCTCGTTGCGCTGCTCGCGCAGGTTGAACGACTTGCTGGCGCGGCTGGTGTGCCATGCGAGGCCTTTTGGGATCTGGCCCGAGGAAGCTTTGCTGACGTGAAGCAAGTGGGTGCCCATGGCGCCCTCACTGGTCCAGCCGCACGTGGGGATCTTGCAACGCTCGATGCGCATCGCGGTGCGCTTCCACCAGAAGAACTCGAGTTGTACAACGCGTTAGCCGATGCGGCAATGCAGTTGGCTCGGGAGCGGGATCAGAGCCCAGACGCCGAGTCGTCGACCGGCCAAGTGCGGCACACTACAGACTGATCGAAGCCCGATTGCAAGACGCTGAGGAGCCGGTATGGAGCAGACATTTACCATTGCGCAAACGTGGGAACTTCTCGACCAGGCTCGGGCCGACGGTCGTTCGGTGGGGTTGGTGCCGACGATGGGGTTTCTGCACGCGGGACACGCCAGTCTGATCGAACGGTCAGCTGCAGAAAATGACATCACCCTCACAACCATCTTTGTGAACCCGCTGCAATTCGCCGCGGACGAAGACCTGAGCGACTACCCCCGTGATCTTGAACGTGACCTCGCCACCTGTGAGGCTGCCGGAGCGTCGATCGTGCTCACGCCAACGGTCGATGAGATGTACCCGGTTCCGATCGTCACGAAGGTCACGGTCGACGAACTGAGCGAATCAATGGAAGGCGCTCAACGCCCCACGCACTTTGCCGGCGTAGCCACGGTGGTCGCAAAGCTCTTCAATATCGGCGGTCGATGTCGGGCATATTTCGGCGAGAAGGATTTCCAACAACTGGCAATCATCAGACGCATGGTGATCGACCTCTCGTTTCCGGTTGAGGTTGTCGGCTGCCCGATTGTGCGTGAGACCAACGGTCTGGCGATGTCCAGCCGGAACACCTATTTGTCGCCCGATGAGTTCGTAGCTGCAGGTGTGCTCAACCGGTCGTTGCGTTCGGCGGTCAAGCTAGCCGAAGGCGGCGAAACCAGCGCCGACATCATCCGCACTCACATTGTTGAAATGATCGCTACCGAGACGCTTGTCTCCGTGCCTGACTACGTGTCGATCGTCGACGCCGCAACCCTCGCACCGCTTGAAACACTTGCTGGTGAAGTGAGAATCATCCTCGCCGCGCAGGTGGGGCGCCCCCGGCTGCTCGACAACATCGGGGTTACGCTGGCGTCATGAGCGAACAAGCCGCTGACTGGTTTCCTGACCCGTACGGCCGACACGAGATGCGTTATTGGGACGGCACCACATGGACCGAACACGTGACTAGTAATGGCCGTCAGAGCACTGACGTTGTCGGCGAACGAGCCACTTCGCAGGTCATTGGTGCCCAGCAGCCTGACAAAGTCGAACGCCAAGTGCAGAAACATATTGCCGACGCCGAACGGCGCGGAGCCCCTGCTGCGGCGACATCTGGTCAGGCGGTGACGCTGCTCGACGAGACCATGCTCGTGGTTAACCAAAAAGCCAAACTCATTGAAGTAAACAATGAGTACGCCATCTACAACCGTGATGGCACACAAATTGGTGCCGTGCGGCAAGTAGGCCAGAGCACGCTGAAAAAGGTTGCACGCATGGTGTCGAGCCTTGACCAATTCATGACGCATCATCTGCAAGTCGTCGATATGTCAAACAACGTGTTTCTCACGTTGACCCGGCCAGCGAAGTTCGCGAAGTCGCGCGTGCTGGTCGGCGACGGCGCAGGCAACGAGATTGGTGAAATCAAACAACAGAACATGATCGGCAAGATCAAGTTCGGTCTGTTCGTCAATGGTGAGCACATAGGCAGCATCAATGCCGAGAATTGGCGTGCTTGGAATTTCAACATCCAAGACGAGACAGGTGCCGAAGTAGCTCGCATCACCAAGACCTTCGAAGGGGTCCTCAAGACGGCCTTTACGACAGCTGACAACTATGTCGTGCAAATCAATCGACCTCTGCAAGATCCGCTGCGTCAACTTGTCGTGGCCTCGGCGCTCTCGGTCGACACTGCGCTCAAGCAAGATTCCCGAGGATTTGGCTGATGTCAACGTTTATGCACCCACCCCACGGCGAAGTTCGTAGCGCCGTTCAGCGTGCCCTTGCCGAAGACCTCACGCCGCTCGGCGATATGACATCGTCGATGCTTGACCGCTCGATCACCGCAACGTGTCAGATCAATGCGCGCAAGCCAGGCCGTCTGGCGGGCCGGGCATGTGCGGCCGAAGCATTTCTGCAGGTCGACCCGAACATCTCAGTCGTGTGGCATCGCGACGACGGTGACATGCTCGAAGCTGGCACCGTCATCGCTGATGTGCAAGGCACCCTCGCGACGGTGCTGACCGCGGAGCGAACCGCACTCAACTTCCTTGGACACCTGTCGGGCATCGCCACCCGTGTGTCCCAATTTGTCGAGCTGGTCGATGGACGTATCGGTATCTGGGACACGCGTAAGACAACCCCCGGTTTGCGATCACTCGAAAAGGCCGCAGTGCGCGCAGGTGGCGGGCGAAACCATCGCGGCAATCTCAGCGGATGGCTCATGTTCAAAGACAACCACCTGGTCGGTATGTCGATCGTCGAAGCCATCGAACAAGCCCGAGATCGTTGGCCGGGTCGCCCACTTCATGTCGAATGTGACCGACTCGACCAAGTAGAGCAGGCGGTAGCGGCGCACGCCGATCTGATCCTGCTCGACAACATGACCCCTGACACGGTGCGCGAGGCCATGGCGCTGATTGGCGACAAGCGCCCCGATGGCCGCCCCATCGTCGAAGCCTCGGGCGGAATCGCCCTTGACACCGTTGAACGCTATGCCGATACCGGCGTTGACTATGTCTCGTCGGGCTCACTGACGAACTCTGCCCCGGTGCTTGATATTGGTCTCGATATCGAGATTGACGCCGTCGAGCGCTGATGCTGCTCGCAGTCGACGCCGGCAACACCCAGACCGTCGTTGGCGTCTACAACCTCGACGGTGACTGTTCGACCCCCGAAAGCGGACTGATCGGCCCGTGGCGATTGTCGACAGTTCACGAACGTACCGAGGACGAGTGGGCAGTCTTGATGAGCGGCCTGTTGGCCGGAGCTCGAGTTGAGATTTCGTCGTTGACTGGCGTGGTTGTTGCGTCGGGCGTTGCTCATATCACCACCGCCATTCGTCGTATGGTTGCCCGCAATCTCGACTGTGAGCCCGTCGTGATTGGCCCCGGCGTCAAAAGCGGCCTCGATATTCGTTACGACAACCCACGAGAGGTTGGCGCTGATCGCATCGCCAATGGCGCCGCCGCCTATGAGCTGTTCGGTGGGCCCAGCATCGTCGTTGACTTTGGTACCGCCACGACCCTCGACGCCATCTCTGCCGACGGCGAGTATCTGGGTGGCTCCATCTCACCGGGTGTCGAGGTCAGTCTTGAAGCGCTTGTAGGTCGAGCATCGGCGCTCAGCAGCGTGGAGCTGGTCGAACCTCGGTCCGCCATCGGCCGCAACACGGTCGAATCGATACAAGCTGGGGTGCTGTTCGGCTACGCCGCGCAGGTTGATGGTCTGTGTGATCGCTTCCAACAAGAGATGGGCGAAGCCACCGTTATCGCAACCGGCGGATTGGCCGAATTGATCGCTCCGCACACAAAGATGGTCACCGAGATAGAACCGTGGCTTACGCTGCACGGGCTCCGACTGATCTGGCACAAGAACGATGGCTGAAAAACAATGACTGAGATTCCGTATCGATTTGAACGCACCGCTACGACTGCGGCGATCATCGAGAAGTTCAGCGACATTGAAGATGGCACCGAAAGCGGCACCACCGTGTCGATCGCCGGTCGTCTCATGCTGCGGCGCGAACAAGGCAAGCTGGCTTTTGGCGTGCTCGCGGACTCTGACGGCCGGGTACAACTCTTTGCTCGATCCAACTCGACCCCCGACTTTGAAGGGTTCACCGGGCTAAGCCTGGGCGACTGGATTGGCGTTACCGGTCAGGTCATGAAGACCCGACGCGGCGAGTTGTCGGTCAGCGTCGACTCGTGGCAGATTCTGGCTGAGACTCAACGCCCGTTCCCCGATAAGTGGCACGGAATTAGTGATCCCGACTTGCGGTACCGCCAGCGTTACGTTGACCTGTGGGTTACCGACGAGGCCCGAGCGGTGTTCGCTGCCCGGTCAAAGATGATGTCGCTCACGCGCCGCTGGCTCGAAGATCGCGACTTCATGGAAGTTGAGACGCCGATCTTCCACCCGATTGCAGGTGGCGCTGCGGCTCGGCCGTTCACCACCCATCACAACGCGCTCGACACCGAGCTGTACCTTCGAATCGCTCCAGAGCTGTACCTGAAGCGGTTGACCGTTGGCGGGTTCGAACGGGTCTTCGAGATCGCTCGCGTGTTTCGCAACGAGGGCATGTCGAACCGCCATAACCCCGAGTTCACCATGCTTGAGCTGTATCAGGCCTATGCCGATTACACCGACATCATGGAACTCGTCGAACAGCTCGTCGAACATTTGGCTCTCGAGATCTGCGGCACAACCGATGTCGAATGGGACGGCCGGCCACTGAGCCTCGCCGCCCCGTGGCGGCGAGCCAGCATGATCGACTTGATCGAAGAGCACACCGGTCAGCGTTTTGCTCTCGATCAACCCATCGAAGAGCTGCGGGCCGCGGCCGTGGGCTTCGAGGTGGCGGTTGAGGACTACTGGGGACCCGGCAAGGTTCTGCTCGAAATCTACGAGAAGACCGTTGAGGGCAACTTGTGGGAGCCGGTGTTTGTCACCGACTATCCAGCCGAGGTCTCGCCTCTGTCTCGAGATCACCGTGAGCTGCCAGGCTTCACTGAACGTTTCGAGGGAATCGTTGCCGGCCGCGAAGTCTGCAATGCCTTTAGCGAGCTGGTCGACCCTGTCGTGCAACGCGAGCGTTTCGAAGCCCAAGAAGCCGACCGTGCTTCGGGTGACGAAGAGGCAATGGCCGTCGATCACGACTATCTGCGGGCTCTCGAATTTGGCATGCCGCCGACCGGCGGCCTCGGAATTGGTATGGATCGGCTGATTCAGTTGCTGACGGGGTCAACGAATATCCGTGACGTGGTGTTGTTTCCGACGCTTCGCCCCGAAGTCTTCGACTGACGCCACGATTGCCGAGTAGCAATGACCTTTTCGCCGATGACAACATGGCGAGAATCGACGTTTCATCGACCGCGATTCGCTGATGTTGCAAACAGCCTGAACGAGTGGTTCGCGTGGCGCGCCGCTATTGGTCCAGAGTCTCGCCGAGCGGCGCGGTTTGCATCGTTTGGACAAGGGTCGATGATCTGCTTCCCGCCCCAAGTGCTCTACAACGAGCACGCCATTTCGATTGGAACCGGTGTGGCTATTGGTCCTCGATGCTCGATCACTGTTGGCATGGCCCCTGGACAGGACTTGATTGCACCGGTCATGTTGACGATCGGCGATCGATGTCTCATTGGCCGTGGTTGTTCGATCGCAGCACACTTCGAGATCGTCATTGGCGATGATGTGTTTTTTGGCCCGAACGTGTACGTCACCGATCAGAACCATGGCAATAGCGACCCCGAGGTGCCGATCGGCAAACAGACCCAACCAGAAAGGGCTGTGTCGATCGGTGCCGGTTCCTGGCTGGCCACAGGTGTGGTTGTCACGCCAGGCGTGACGATCGGCCGCAACGTCATGGTCGGCGCCAATTCGGTTGTCACCAAGGACTTACCTGACCACAGCGTCGCCGTTGGAGCCCCTGCCCGGGTGATTGGCTGAACTCACCCCGCTCGACGCGTCGTGATTCACCTACAGTGATCGGGTGCGGGTACTCGTTGCAGGAATGGGCTCAGCCATCGGCACCAATGTCGCCGTAAGCCTGGCTGCAGACCCTCGGGTCACTGCGCTTTGCGGGTTCGACCTTGAGCCGCCTCGGCGTTGGATTCCAAGCGCGGACTTTCACTACGCGCGACCGGGCGATGCCGCACGAGTAAGCGAAATTGTCGCAGCCTTTAAGCCAACGATCGTTGTGCACGCCTGGGTGTTTGAACCACGGGCCCGTTCGTCGCCAGGTCAGGCTCGGTCGCGCACGGTCACCGGCACCGAATCGTTGTTGGGAGCACTCGCCAAGGTTGACTCCGTCAGCCGCATTGTCATCAGGTCAGGCGTGTCGATCTACGGGCGCAGCGCCAACTCACCCACATGTCCAACTGTCGACGATGTCGCCCGACCCACGTCGACATTTGGCGACATTCTCACTCGAGTCGAGGAGCGCTGCGAGCACGCGGCGCTTGAATTTGGGTCGACCGTTGTGCCCGTGCGCTTGGCTTCGGTGATGGCATCGAACTTGCCAAACCCGTTGGGTCGCTACTTACGGCTTCCGGTAGTTCCTGTTCCCATTACGACACAGCGATTCGGCGTGGTGCACCTTGGTGATGCGGCGCGAGTCATGGCCGCCGCGGCCTTGTCTGATGTGACTGGCCCAATCAATGTGATGGCCGACGACCCGGTCACCGCCCTGCAGGCGGTCACGATTGGCCGACGAGTGCCTGTGCCGTTGTTGCCGGTTGCGTTTCGTGCTGGCCGTTCACTGGGTGACATTGTGCGCACACCGATTCCCGAGCATGTCGCAGAGTTGTTGTCGCGCGGTCAGATCGTTGCTCCGACAGATACGGGCTCGCTCGTAGGTGAGCCGATGCGACGCTCCACACCCGACGCCATTGGTGACCTTTACGCTGCCGGCAAGCTCATTGAAATTGACCTTGATCGACTCGCCGCAGGAGCGCGCTGATGCCCTCGGTGATTGCTGGCGATGGTGTCCGCATCAACTACGACACTTTTGGACGGACCGACGGCGAGCCACTAGTGCTGCTCATGGGGTTGGCGATTGACCGGTGGGGTTGGGTCCGACAACGTTCGGCGCTCGGAAGCCGATTTCGGTGTGTCGCAATCGACAACAGAGGTGCCGGGCGCAGCGACAAGCCCGAGGGTGCCTATGACCTGTTCACGATGACTGACGATGTACTCGCGGTACTCGACGCTGAGGGCATCGAATCTGCTCATGTCGTCGGCTATTCGCTGGGTGGGGTGTTGGCGCAGATCCTGGCTGTTCGATCGCCGGAGCGTGTGCGTTCGCTCGTGCTTGCCGCGACCGCGTGCCGAGTGCAGCAGTGGCGTCGTGAGCTGTTCGACGAATGGTGCGAACTGATCGAAGATCGAGGCATGCGTGCTTTCGCCAGCGAAAACTTGCGGTGGATCGCCGCGGCGCGCCACCTTCGTTGGGTCACGCCAATGGCCCCCGCACTCTCGCCGTTGCTCATTCGTGCTCCGGCCCACGGCGTGATTGGTCAGATTCGAGCGATCGCGGGCATCACCGAGGATCTGCACGAAGAGCTGGCCGATATTTATGCGCCGACACTGGTGGTGGCCGGAAGCCAAGATATTTTGACACCCGTCGCGGATAGCGAAGAGATCGTGCATCGCATTGATCACGCCCGTTTCTGCGTCGTGACCGGAGCTGCCCACAGCCTTGTTGTGACCGATGCCGCCGTGTTTAATCAGGCCATGGGGTCATTCCACGACACGGTGTTGCAGGTCAACGCGTAGCTGTAGCCAACGGTTTCGTTCAGCCGAGTGGGGCTTTGGCTCGCTCGACCAGGTGATCAGCCGCTGCCCGCAGTGCCGTAGCTCCCGGAGAGTCTTCAAACGAGCTCAGCGCCCCGGCTGCTTTATCAGCCCAGCCGCGAGCAGCGTCGAGTGCGTCGGCTATTCCGGGACTGGTACGCACAAGAACAAGTGCTTGGTCGCGGGTCGTTGGTGTGAGGCCAGCTTCGATCAGGTCGCGCAGGGCGCCACCGTGTTCAGAGCGCAATGCTCGAAGCACCGGAAGTGTGTAGTTGCCTTCGATGATGTCGTTGCCGGCGGGTTTGCCGAGCTGTTCTGTGGTGGCCACGACATCGAGAATGTCGTCGACGATTTGAAAGGCCATGCCGTAGGCGTGACCAAACTCGGTCAAGGCTTCGACCCGCCCACTTTCGACCCCGCCGGTGATGGCCCCAATGCGACAGGCACAGGCCAGCAGCGACGCTGTCTTGCCGCTGATCGCGACGTCGTAGCTCTCGGCGGTGCGGTCGAGATTGTCGGTGTCTTGCAGTTCGCGGATTTGGCCGTCGGTGAGTGCTGCGATGGTCTCGCCGAGCAGGCCTGCAACTTCGGTGCCAAGGGAGGCAGCGATGATCGAAGACTGAGCGAGCAGAAAGTCGCCGGTCAAGATGGCGACGACGTTGCCCCATCGTTGGTTTGCCGCGGGCACGCTGCGACGGGTGGTTGCTTCGTCCATCACATCGTCGTGGTAGAGCGAGCCCAGGTGAACGAGCTCAACCGCAACACCACCCATGATCACGGCCTCGTCTGCAGGCCGGTCGGTTTCGATGGCGGTAGCGGCGGCAGCGATTGTGAATCCCGGACGTACGCGCTTGCCACCGGCGCGAGCTAAATGGCTTGCAGAGTCGTTGAGCATTGCCAGGTCGCTCGAACACGCCTGCAGCAATGCTGCTTCAACTCGTTCGAGATCAGACTCGAGTGACGGAAGCACCCCGAGCGGATTCGATGAGGCCATACCCCAAACGATAGGCGCTGTTTTGCGGGGTAACTGAGCTGTCGTGATGGTGACGGTTCACACATCGATGTTTTGTGCCGATAGGGAATGAGGCCGCTCTCTGGCGTGTTCAACCTCAAACTGCGACTCGCAAGTCGCTCAACCGATCTCAAATCCCTACTCTCAACTACAGACAAGGCACTTCTACACGAAGTGGTCGGCGAATGTGGCCTGTCCGAGGCCATGGGTACACTCGCCGTACCTTTGACGAAAGGCCCGAACAAGCCGATGTTCGAAAGATTTACAGACCGAGCCCGCCGAGTTGTTGTTCTCGCGCAAGAAGAAGCGCGACTACTCAATCACAACTACATCGGTACCGAGCACATTCTGCTCGGACTGATTCACGAGGGCGAAGGTGTCGCAGCCAAAGCGCTTGAGTCGTTGGGCATTTCGCTCGAAGCCGTGCGCAACCAGGTCGAGGAAATCATCGGCCAGGGCGGCACCTCACCAAGCGGTCACATTCCGTTTACGCCGCGCGCCAAAAAAGTCCTTGAATTGTCTCTGCGTGAGGCGCTGCAACTCGGCCACAACTACATCGGTACCGAGCACATTCTGCTTGGTCTGATCCGCGAGGGCGAAGGCGTTGCCGCACAGGTGCTCGTCAAGCTGGGCGCTGATCTTTCCCGAGTACGCCAGCAGGTCATTCAGCTTCTGTCGGGCTATTCCGGCCCAGGAAGTGCTTCCGGCGAAGGCGGCGAAAAAGCCGGTGCGACGACCGGCGGCGGCAGCGGCGAGAGCTCGTCAGGGTCGGCGGTCCTCGATCAGTTCGGACGCAACCTGACTCAACTTGCCCGCGACAAAGAACTCGACCCAGTCATCGGTCGCAGTCGCGAAACCGAACGGGTCATGCAGGTGCTGTCGCGCCGCACCAAGAACAACCCCGTCCTGATTGGTGAACCAGGTGTAGGAAAGACCGCAATCGTCGAAGGTCTGGCTCAAAAGATTGCCAGCGACAATGTGCCCGACACCATTCGCGGCAAGCAGTTGTACACGCTCGATCTCGGTGCGCTCGTCGCAGGTAGTCGCTACCGCGGCGATTTCGAAGAGCGCCTAAAAAAGGTTCTCAAAGAAATCAAGACCCGCGGCGACATCATCTTGTTTATCGACGAGATCCACACACTTGTCGGCGCCGGTGCCGCCGAGGGTGCAATCGACGCTGCGTCGATTCTCAAGCCCATGCTCGCCCGCGGCGAGCTGCAAACCATTGGCGCAACGACGACCGACGAATATCGCAAGCATCTCGAAAAAGACGCGGCACTCGAACGACGCTTTCAGCCAATCAAGGTCGAAGAGCCGTCTGTGGCGCACACCATCGAGATCCTCAAGGGACTCCGCGACCGCTACGAGAGCCATCACCGAGTCACGATCACCGATCAGGCACTTGTGGCAGCTGCGAACCTTGCGGATCGCTACATAAGTGACCGTCATCTTCCTGACAAGGCCATTGACCTGATCGACGAAGCCGGCTCACGTCTGCGCATCAAGCGCATGGAAACCCCGCCCGATTACAAAGAGCTCGAAGAATCCATCGCCAAGGTGGTCGAAGACAAAAAGGCTGCGGTCGAATCGCAAGACTTCGAAAAGGCCGGTTCGCTGCGCGATACCGAAAAAGAGCTTCTTGCCAAAAAGGAAGAACTCGAAGCTGAGATCAAGGCCAACGGCGTCGACCTGTTCGACGAGGTCGACGAAGAAGCTGTGGCTGACGTGCTGTCGGTCTGGACCGGTATTCCGGTCTACAAGTTGACCGAAGAAGAGACCGCCCGCCTGCTCCGCATGGAAGACGAGCTCCACAAGCGCATCATCGGTCAAGAAGACGGCATCAAAGCGCTTTCCAAGGCCATTCGCCGCACACGTGCCGGGCTCAAAGACCCTAAGCGTCCGAGCGGCTCGTTCATCTTCCTCGGCCCTTCAGGCGTGGGCAAGACTGAGCTGGCCAAAACCCTCGCCGAGTTCTTGTTTGGCGACGAAGATTCGCTTATCAGCCTTGACATGTCTGAATACATGGAGAAGCACACCGTCAGCCGGTTGGTCGGTTCGCCCCCTGGTTACGTCGGCTACGACGAGGGTGGTCAGCTCACCGAAGCTGTGCGACGTAAGCCATTCTCGGTTGTGTTGTTCGACGAGGTCGAAAAGGCTCATCCAGATGTGTTCAACACATTGCTGCAGATCCTTGAAGAAGGTCGCTTGACCGACTCACAGGGTCGCACGGTCGACTTCCGTAACACCGTGTTGATCATGACCTCGAACCTCGGCACCCGTGATCTTCGTAAGGCCAACCTTGGCTTTACCAAGAACGACGAGGCCGTGAGCTACGAGCGCATGAAGGAAAAGGTTAATGATGCGCTCAAGGAGCATTTCCGACCTGAATTCCTGAACCGCATCGACGACACCATCGTGTTCCACGAGCCGACGCTCGACGAGATTGTGCAGATCGTCGATCTCATGATCACTCGTGTTCGCACTCAGCTTGAGTCTCAAGGCATGGGACTTGAACTCACCGATGGAGCCAAGCGATTGCTCGCTGAGCGTGGTTATGACCCTCAGCTCGGAGCGCGACCATTGCGTCGTGCGATCCAACGCATGGTCGAAGATCCGCTGTCTGAACAACTCCTGCAAAAAGAGTTCCGTGCCGGTCAGATGATCATCGTCGATATTGCCGAAGACGAAGACAGGGCTGGCGAAAAGAAGATTGTCTTCAGCAGTGTTGACGGCTTCGAACCTCCCGTGCAGGAAATGGCCGCGGTCGAGTGAATTGAGCGGCGCTTGCGCCTGTTCGAACAATCAATGACAATGCAACCGTGATTCGGCGCACCGCGACCTGCGTGGCGACTGTTTTGGTGTTGCTCGTTGCCCTCACAGCCTGCCAGCTCGACGTGTTGGTGACGATCAATGTTGACGACGACGGGTCGGGCGCAGCTTCGGTAGAAGCCGTGTTTGACGCGGCGGCTGTCGCAGCCCTCGGTGATGTCGCTGGCGATCTTCGTTTGCAAGACTTGCGAGACGCTGGCTGGACGGTCGATGATCCGGTGACCGCAGCCGACGGTTCGGTGCGAGTTGAAGCGAGTCGTTATGTGGCGTCTGCTGGCGATTGGCAAACGATTCTCGATCAGATCGCCGGACCCGACGTATTCCGAGACGTCGAGGTTGTCGGTACCGATGATTTTTCCCGGCGCACCCGACAGTTGAACTTCGATCTTGATTTGCGTCGAGGGTGGGAACTTGCAACAGACGATCGTCTTTCGTCTGCACTGGGTGAAGTGTCGTTCGGTTCGGTGATCAGCTCTCGGGTCGATGAGCGAACACCTCAAGACGTTGTTGGTGTCACGCTCGAAGCTTCGATCTTTGCCGATGAAGGTGCCACTCCATCGGCAACCCGAATTGAGTCGCGTCTCGGTGATGACCCGCAGGTAGTGCGGCTCGAATCGATCTCAGAAAAGACGCTTCCGTTGCTGTTGCGGTGGATCGGCATCGCTCTCGGGGCGCTGTGTGCATTGGCGTTTAGTCTTGCCGCTCTTGGTCTGGTGCTTGAACGAAGAGCCAGCCGCTTGCGGCCTGCCGGTGTGCCAGCTGCGTTGCGATCACAAATTCCAGCGAGTCCAGAAATCGCGCCTGCTCGAACCGCCAAGTCTCAGAGCCGAGCCACCGCCGCAGCAGAACATGGACCAGTGCGCCTGGTGATCATTGAGCCGTTGTCGGTGCTGTATCGACCAGCGATGAATTTGCAAGCGCATGTGATTCCGTTTGTCGAACACAACCGCGGAGCCGGAAGCACACGAGCCATCAGCGAGTGGTTCGACGAGGTCTTGGTTGGTTCATCGTCGACGGCATCGTTTTGGAGTGCTGTCGAAGTGCCGGCTCGGGGCGCTGCTATCGACGATGTGTTCGTCGAGATGCGCCAGTTGCGAGCGGGAGCAATGGACTTTCTTGTCGAGTTGCAGCGTCGCAAGATTCCAGTGGCGGTACTCACCAATGACGCCGCTGCCTGGTCACACAAGACGCGAACCCGCGACTCGCTCAGTCAGCTGTGGCCTTGGATCGTGTCGTCAGAGGCGGGAGCCCTTGCTACGTCGCCGGGCATGTTTGAGCTGCTCAGACGTGAGTCGGGTGTCGCGTTTGAGTACTGCCTCTACATCGACAACGACGTGAAGCGCCTCGACGCTGCAAGGTCGTTAGGCATGAGGACCTGTGGTTTTGACCCCGAGCAGGACCGACCGGAGTTGGCGGACAAACATCCTCGCATTGAGACCTTTGCCGCCTTCTTCAAGCGCCGGTTGTAGCACGCCTCAAGCTTGCTAAATCAGGCCAGGGATCTGGTCGAGATCGTCGATGACGTAGCGGGCGCTGTTTGCGGTGTCAGCCGCCACCGGGTTGTACCAACAAGCATCGATACCTGATTGGATCGCTCCCGCGATATCTGACCCCAGACTGTCGCCGATCATGAGCACGCGACTGCGGTCTACGTCGTCGAACTGTGCGAGAGCGTGGTCGAATATGGCCGTGTTGGGCTTGGCCACGTTGAGTTCGCCCGAAATTGAAACGGCGTGGAACCACTGGTCGAGATGTAGTCGTTTGATCTTGGCGCGTTGGACTTCGCTTACACCGTTTGTGACCATGCCAAGCAAGGTCGTTGATGCGAGGGCATCAAGTACTGCCGAAGCACCGGGATACAGGTCGCCGTATTGGCCCAGCCCGCTCAGGAAGCGATCTGTGAGCTCCACCGGGTCGACTGTAAGACTCAGGGCACTGATCAGCTGCGTCGAGCGCAGGAGGCGCACATCGGTTGCGAGTAGGTCCCCTGATTCGACCCGCTTCCACAACGCGGAGTTGAGCTGTTTGTAGGTAGCAAAGGCAGACGCGGGATCATCGATGTTGGCCCAAGCCGCAATATCAGCGAACGCGAGTTGTTCCGAGGCATCGAAATCGAAAAGTGTGTGGTCGAGGTCGAGCAGCACGATGTCGTAATTGGCATTGGTCATTTTTGGGATCCGCAAGACCGCGGCCGGGTGACCGAATCAGTGATGCGTGGGCATCGTAGGAGATGTTGATCGTCGTTGAGTGAGAGGCGGGCTGTCGCAGGGCTCGTGCATGATCTTCGTTATGGCAAAGCCGAGAGCGATCTATGAGTGCACGACATGTGGCGACCAGGTCCCCAAATGGGTGGGTCGCTGCACTGGCTGTGGGCACTGGAACACCTACATCGAATCCATCATTGGGGGCGCGACTCCCGGTGAAGTAGCCGCACCCGCGTTTGTTAGTCACATGCCTGCGACGCTGTTGAGCGAACTCGACACCACAACGGTTCGACCCAAGCCAACCGGCATCGACGAGTTCGACCGAGTGCTCGGCGGTGGTCTTGTTCCAGGGTCGATCACATTGCTCGGCGGCGAACCAGGGGTGGGCAAGTCGACGCTTCTATCGCAGGTCGCCGCCTCCTGGGCTGGTGCGCATAGCGGCGCAGGTACCGCGGATGTCGGTGCGCTGGGCGACACCCTCTGTGTTTCAGCCGAAGAGTCCCCGCAACAGGTTTCGGCGCGCTTTGAGCGGCTTGGGCTGGGTGGCGCATCGGTACATGTTGGAGGCGACTGCAATCTCGACGGGGTCATTGCTGATATTGGGCGCCTTGGTCCGTCACTCGCCATTATCGACTCGATTCAAACGGTGTTTGACCCCGTTCTGGCGTCGGCTCCTGGTTCCGTCGCCCAAGTGCGTCAATGTGCTCATCGACTCGCCCTGGCGGCGCGCAAGCATCACTGTGCGATCGTGCTTGTTGGGCAGGTCACCAAAGACGGCTCGTTGGCTGGTCCGCGGGTGCTCGAGCATTTGGTTGACTCGGTGTTGTCCTTTGACGGTGAGCGAGAACTCGGGTTACGAGTGCTGCGGGCACTCAAACATCGTTTCGGCGCCACAGGTGAGCTCGGCGTGTTCGAGATGACCGGCCAGGGTTTGACGACGGTCGATGACCCGTCGGGTCGCATGCTGACCGATCGCCACACCGATGTTGCAGGTTCATCGGTTGCGGTGACCATCGAAGGTCGACGCGCCGTGCTGCTCGAAGTGCAAGGGCTGGTCGTCGCGTCTTCGGCCCCTGCTCCCAGACGATCGGCCCAGGGCTTCGACCAGAAGCGATTATCAATGTTGCTCGCCGTACTCGATCGTCGGGTTGGCATCGCTGTATCGGCCAACGATGTCTACCTGTCAGTTGTCGGCGGTCTGCGAATCGGTGAACCCGGAGCTGACCTGGCGGTGTGTGCAGCGGTGGCATCTTCTTCGCTTGATCGCCCGCTTCCGGCCGATGTCGCAATTATCGGCGAGGTCGGCCTGGCTGGGGAACTCCGCTCGGCGTCCGCGGTTGACCGGCGATTGGCCGAGGCCGCTCGACTCGGCTTCCGCAAGGCGGTTGTGCCCTCGTCAAATGCTCAGGGTGACACCCCATTGCCTGTTGTCGGAGCATCGACCGTTGCCGAGGCTGTGACCGCGCTGCGTCTCGATCGGGCGGCGGTCGCAGCTGCCTAGGTAATGGCTGCTTTGTCACGGTTCGTCAGCGCGACCGGATCTCTAGCTGTTGCCGGTTCGTGATCGAGTAGCCCCGCTCGGTCTGGGCCAACCAACCGAGTCTGATGAACTGGTTGATCGACTTGTTAACACGTTCTCGCGAAGCGCCGACCATGCCAGCAAGTTCTTCTTGGGTGAGCGGAAGCACGAATTCGTCGTTTTCGCCGGCCATATCGAGCAGGCGCTTGGCGGTTCTTCCCGTCACATCGAGGAAAACCGAGTCAGCTAGTGCATTGTCCATCGCCCGCAAGCGTTGGGACAACATTGAAACAACACCCCAAAGCAGCTGAGGTTGCTCGTCAAACAACGCCTTGATGGGCGCAAACGGAAGCTCAACCAAGGTCGTTGGCTCGAGGGCGCGTGCATCGGCTGACCGGCCGTCGCCGTGGCCGAACAAGCCCATCTCGCCGAACAGGTCGCCGTCTTCCATCAATGCAACCATCGACTCGCGCCCGTCAAAGGATCGGTTAGCGATTGCTATGCGACCTTCGAGCACGAGATAAACGGCCGATGGCTCATCATCTTGGCGAAAAAGTACGTCGCCACGGTCAAGTTGTCGCCGGTTACTCGCGGCGGCGAGTCGATCGATGCTCGGTTGGTCGGCCTGAGAGAAGAGATCAGTCTCGGCGAGTGCTGCTGCGTCAGTCATTTGCGGCCCTTCCGCGTCGTCGCACTATGGAGAGTACGGTGAGATCTGACCCGAGGGTAGTTCGGCAAGATTCCACACATGGTGTCGAGCGCAGTCGGGGCCCGTCCCTCTGTTATTTTCGGTTGATCAAATGCCTGCCGCTGCACCTGTCTGGACGATCGTTGTCGCTGCCGGAAACGGCACGCGATTCGGCGGCGAAGTGCCCAAACAGTTTCTGGAGATCTCAGGCCGCACGGTCTTGACATGGTCGGTAAACACTGCTGCGTCAGCAACCGACGGTGTCGTTGTTGTGCTTCCGCAACAACACCTGGCAGGGGCGGAACAATTCCTCGAGGGCGTCACCTGTGTCGCCGGGGGCGACACCCGCAGCGATTCGGTGCGCGCCGGGCTCGCCGCGGTTCCTCAAGACGCTGCTGTGGTTGTCGTGCATGACGCGGCTCGGCCCGTTGCATCGGCGGCGTTGTATGGCAGAGCGATCGCTGCAATTCATCACGGCGCAGATGCGGCCACACCGGTTGTTTCTGTTGTGGACACGATCCGAACGGTCGACGGCCAGATGGTCGATCGCGACAAATTGCGTGCAGTGCAGACCCCTCAAGCCTTTCGAGCGTCGATCCTGCGACGGGTCCACGAATCAGAACCCGAAGCAACCGACGACGCCGGTCTGATCGCTCAAGCTGCCGGCACCGTGGTGACGGTTGCCGGCGAACGGTGGAATATCAAGCTCACCGAACCCGCAGATCTGGCAGTCATTGCCGGCCTGCTGAACGAGCAGATCCAATGAGAGGAACTTCATGACGGCACCTTCGATGGGATTGCGTGTGGGTCACGGATTTGATGTCCACCCCTTTAGCGAGAACCCACAGCGGGTTCTCGTGCTGGGCGGGGTTGCGTTTCCTGGTGAGACGGGGCTGCATGGGCACTCCGATTCTGACGTAATCGCCCACGCCGTTACAGACGCGGTTTTGAGTCCTGCTGGGCTGGGCGATATCGGAGCGCTTTTCCCCGATACCGATCCCGCTCTCGAAGGCGCCGACAGCATTGTTTTGCTTGACGAAGCCATCGAGCGTCTCACGGGAATGGGCGGTCGAGTAGTCAACGTCGACGTCACCGTCGTTGCCGAGCGCCCCAAGATCGCCCCGAGACGCGATGAGATCATTGAACGACTGACTACGGCGGTGGGGGCGCCCGTCACCGTTAAGGGCAAGCGTGCCGAGGGTCTTGGCGCTGTCGGGCGTAGCGAAGGTATCGCATGTTGGGCCGTAGCGCTGATAGAGATGCCGATATGAACAGACGCAACCCGTCGTCCGGTGGTTCACGTGGTTCGGGCGGCCAGCGTGGTCGATCCGGTGGCCCTCGAGACGCTGGTGGGCCTTCACGTGGTTCGGGTGGCCAGCGTGGCCGGTCCGGGGGCGGATCTCAGCGCGGCACCGGTACCGGCGGCGGTCGTCGCAGTCGGGGCGGCGACGAGCCACGAAAGAACGAAAGCGGTGGACGTCGCAGCGGTCAACGTGGCACCACGCCAATGCGCCCGCCGCAAACTGCCGCCGGCGCATCGCGCCAGAGCGGTCTCGGTGGCGATCAGGTCGAGGGCCGCCAAGCAGTCCGCGAACTGTTGATGGCTGGAACCCGTCGGCCCCGTGAGATCTTGTTTGCCGCCGATATGGACCCGGCACCGATCCTTGACGAGATCGTCGAGTTGGCCGACGACTCCAAAGTCCCTATTCGTGAGATGGCCCGATCCAAGTTCGAAGCTCTGGCCCGAACCGACGCGCCCCAGGGCGTCGTCGCCTTTGCTCCACCGTTGCAGAGCGTCTCGCTCGATCAACTCTCACGCTCAACCGGAACGGTCCCGCCGTTTCTGATGGTGCTCGACGGCGTGACTGATCCGCGCAACCTTGGTTCGATCTTGCGCGTGGCTGAATGTGCTGGTGTGACCGGCATCGTGCTTCCGAAACATCGAGCTGCCCGAATCACAGCGTCGGTGACCAAAAGCGCAGCAGGGGCTGTTGAACATCTGCAGATCGCTCAGGTTGCTGGAATCGCTGGGGCCCTTGCCCGGCTGGCTGAACTCAAGGTTTGGACGATCGGACTCGACATGGTGGCCGACTCGACGGTGTTCGACCTCAAAGTGGCTACCGATCCTGTTGCGTTGGTTCTTGGCGCTGAAGGAAGCGGACTGTCGCGACTCGCCCGTGAACGTTGCGACGTGGTCGCGCGCATTCCGCTCGCCGGAAACCTCGCGAGTTTGAACGTGTCGACCGCTGCCGCCGTGGCTTGTTATGAGGTTGTTCGTCGTAGAACCGAATCGTCCTGATCTGCCCCCCATATCGGGGAACGGCGCTGGGTCGTTGACATTTCGAATGCCTCTGGGGTGTGAACCGTTGGTGGTCCTTTTGGATCCACTGGTCCGTCGCCTGTAGCAATCAGGCGTTTGCAAAATGTCTTGGAGATCCAATGTTCCACACGAGTACGAATCGATCACTGCTTGACCAGTCGACGCGATTTTGGCGAACGTTGGTGATGACCTCAATTTGCTTGCTCTCAGGCCTGGCGTTGACAGCAACGGTCGTTCAGGCCCAGGAGGGCAAGGCCGGCCAGGCAACTGAAGCGGCAAACGCTGAGGTCGAAGCGAGCAACGACGACGCCGAATCGGTCCTTAACATACGCGGACCTGGGAGCAAGTCGCGGTTGATGCAGCCGGTAGATGAGGTGCTGTCGGCGGACCCGAGGCCTGCGCAGCTCTCCGCCGTGCTCATGATCACTGCCTTGGTAGATGGCCCGGACTCGATGAACTGTTACCCGGATATTGCCATTGGTTGGTACTGCTACGTCGATGGTGAACTGGTGACATTTGAGTACAGGGTGCTTTGTTCGCACAATGGCCATCAGTTTGATCCCATAGACCTTTCCGTTGTGACTATGGAGCGGCCGATGTCGGTCACGGTCCCAGTCGGAGTCACTTGCACCGTGGTAGCTGCGCCAACAGGCAACTGGCAATCAAACCATTCGAGTCTGACATGTCCGGCGCTTGGCGACGGCGAAGTGTGTTCGGTGGAGTTCGTCAATACCTGGGGTGAACCCGCCGCTGACACAGCGGTGGTGACTGTCACGACTCAGGTCGAGGGTCCAGATTCGATGAATTGCTACCCAGGCACCGTCGGTGGGTTTTTCTGCCTCATCGGCAATGAAGTCGTGCTCTTTGAGTTCACGGTCGATTGTTCGGTGGATGGGGACTCGTTCGATCAGGTGTACCTGCAGGTTGGGGAGATGGAACTACCTTCGCCCGTCGAGGTTCCGTCAGGAGTTGATTGCACGGTGTCTGCCTTTTCATCTGACGATTGGCAATCGAACCACTCGACCCTGACGTGTGCGGCTTCGTCGCTCGAGACTGGCGAAGTATGTTCGTTGGAGTTCGTCTACACCTGGGTTGACTCCGTTGCCGGTTCTGCGATCGTGAGTATTTATGCGTCGGTCGCTGATTCCGATGCGGCGGACTGCTTCCCCGGCGCCGCTGGCGGCTGGATCTGCTTCGTCGATGATGAACTCGTCGTGTTCGAGTTCACAGTATTCTGTTCCGTCGATGGAGATGCGTTGGAACCAGTTGAGGTTCAGGTGTCGACGACATGGCAGCCGGTTCCCGTTGAGGTGCCCGCCGGAGCTCAGTGCTACGTAGTCGCCAACACCCCAGACTCGTGGCACGCCAATCACCCCGCGATTGGTTGTCCAGCGGCGACGCTTGAGGCTGGCGAGACGTGTTCGATGATGTTCATCCACACTTGGCAAGACCAGTAATTTTCAACACTCGGGCTCGTTCTTAGGGCCGAGTCAGCATTTTTCCGCTACAACAGAATCGAGAGTCTCTTGAGCCTTTGCAAGGCCTGGAGGTTCTTGGTTCGTTGTTTTTTGACGCAAGCGACTTGCCGCCAAGCGACAAGTTTCTTGTGAAATGGTTCACAAGGTGCTTCAGTGGTGTCAAGGAACTTCGCACTTGGACTGAACGTGGAGTAGCCGAATCCGTCACAAGTGAAAGAGAGTGCCCGGCCATGGTGTCTTGTTCTATTCATCTGATCGACAACGGGGTACGGGGGTTTTTCAAGCCGTCGCTGCCCGATGCAGAGCAAATACCTGGGCTCGTGCACGTGCAACGATTGACCGCAGCGGAATTCTCTGGACACTTGTGGCCCACCCCTCCGCAGCTCAGTCGAAACGGTTTCATGGCGTTTTGGGAGGATGACGACTTGATCACTCAATTCCTGGAATCAGCTGATGCAGGTCAGTGGTCGGGTGGCTGGCATGCCCGCTCGAACGTCACACGAGCGATTGGCCGGTGGCCTGGACTGCCCTCGGACATTGACCGGTCGATCCACACCGAGTCCGACGGGCCCGTGATCGGCATCTCTATCGGTCCGCTCCGACTCTCGAAAGGGCTTCGATTCAACACGCTCAACACCGCCGTCGAGAAGCAACTGCTGTCTTCCGAAGGGGTGATCTGGAAGTCGGCATTCTTCGCCCCCAAAACAATCACCTGTTCGATGTCGTTCTGGGAATCCGCTGCCAGTCTGCACAAGTTCGCTCGAACTGGCGCGCACGTCAAAGCGATGCAGGCATCGGTCGACAAAGACGTTGACCCTTCGCTGCCCGATGGCACGAAGTTCTTTGCTCCCGATCTTGTGTTCATGAGTCTGAAGCCGTACCGGGTCCAGGGCTCGCTCAGTGGAAAGAACCCGCTTCCTGAGAGCGTATTCGGCTCGTTGGATTGGTCTGGCTAGCCGATGCTGAGTTGGGAGCAGGGCACGGTTTTTGCTACTCGCTGTTGTCAGGGGACAGACCCCAACCAGTGGACGATTGCTTCTTCGATCTTTCGATTCGAGTAAGATTTCAGATCACGAAGTTGGAGCGTGAGTCAGAGATTGCAGTCTGAGGGAGCCTCTCGGTGTTGTCTTCCGCGTTGACACGCGGAGCCGACGTCCGAAGTACGCGCCATTCTCCACCCTTGGTTTGAACCCATCATCAAACACTTCTGCCATTTCAGAATCTATTTCCCAAGAGTCGTCGCTGACTTAAACAACAGTTGCGGCCGTCTCATCAAGAGGCATCTGCATCGGTAGAAAAGCTTCGATCACTTCAGTACGCGGCTCGAATCCCCCTCGCACCCGCTTGAGCAGGTTTGCTTTAACGAGAGCATTCAGATCGCGGGTGACCGTTTTTGAACCAACGGTTGCGTAAAGGCGGGCTATCGATGGTGACAGCTCCGGTATCGCGTCGCGTGCAACAACTTCGCCTGCCTTCATCCCAAGAACCAGTTCCCTTCGTCGACGCTGCGTCTCGGTCATGCGACGACCCTGAAACTGCGAGTGCACGTAATTCACCCATGTAACCTCCATCTGTTGGCGACGGATCAAGTCAACTTGTTCGCGGAGTCCATCGACGAAGCCCTCGATCGCGTAGTCAACGAAGCGTGCCTCTCCGTTGGCGCCTTTGCTGCTTTGATCAAGCCGCTGGTAGTAGCGATCACGGGTGAGGTTGTAGTGGTTGCTCAGCAGATGTGCTGCGGGAGATGGTACGCCCGAGCTGACGAGCAGCAGGTGCTCGACCAGACGCGCTGTGCGCCCGTTGCCGTCGCCAAAAGGGTGGATCCACGCAATGTACAAGTGCGCCAAGACGGCCTTCAGGATGACGACAGTGAACTTCAACTCCTCTGGTGGGTCCTGGTCATCGTTTATCCACGGTTGGTTGATCCAGTCGCAAAGTTCCTGGACTAGGTATTCACAATCTGCGGCGGGAGGTGCGAGATATCGACCGACGCCGACAGATCCCGTGCGGACTTCACCGGGCACAACTCCCTCTTCCAACTCCTGGCCGTCCAGTACTCTGCGGTTGTAGTCCTTGAGGAGTGCAGGTGAGAGACGTGGTAGCGCCCCGCCGGCGACCGTCGCAAGGATCTCGTTTGAGACGTCGACAATGTTGTCTACAGCGACACCTTGATACTCGCGAGATGGGGGGAGGGTTCCAGCGCCTTCGATGCGAGCGCGAACCTGTTCCTCGCTCATCGTGTTTCCCTCGATGGCCGTTGTCGCCAATACACCTTTCACCAAGTAGATGAGATGTAATTGCGACGAGACCTCTGGCATGAGTGCAGCACCTGCAATATGTTCGCACTTCGACATTGCTTCACCTGCTCGAAAATAGGTGAGCCATTCGAGTTTCCGTAGATCAAACTTGAAGTCGATCCACGGGTGGGTCGCCAGATAATCCCGCATAATCTCGGCCATCGAGTGATTATAGGGGTCTTGCTGGGCCCTACAGTTGTCCTCTCTTATGTCCCCTGCTCCAGTTGCCAATCGTTGGCGCTACTGGCGGTTTCTTGGCGGTGCAGCGTGTTTCGGCTAGCGCATGGGACCATGGAACGCTCTTGTCACTAGTTCTGGGTGCACCGAAATTCGGGCGCGTGTGAGCACCGTGTGACCAGGGCTGGTTTTCCCAAACCGGTGATCGTCCGAAAACGACTCAATCAGCGCGCATGGAGGGACTCGCCCCAATCGCCTGATGCGTAGACGCAGCGCCGCCAAGCAAGACGGGCTCGATTGTGACCACCGTGTGACCACCGGCCGCATCTGCGGCACAGCTAGACGCCAAAAACAGACATCCCCCGCCTACGGCGGGGGATGTGCTCTGAGCCCGAGGCGAGACTTGAACTCGCTACCTCCTGTTTACAAGACAGGTGCTCTACCGGGTGAGCTACTCGGGCGCAGCTCATAGGGTACGCGAAGAACGCGGAGAGACGGCTCGGTTGGCAATCAATCGTCGAGGGTGCTTGTATTCGCACCTCCGACGTACCACGATGCAGGTGTGCCCCTGTCCCGACATGAGATGGATCTGCTCGATTTTGAGCGAAGCTGGTGGTCTGAAGACCAGCCCAAAGACGCGGCCATTGCCGACCACTTTGGCCTGACCACCGCCGAGTATTTCGCCCAGCTTCACGAGTTGATCGAGTCTGACGAAGCGCTCACCCACGATCCACTCGTAGTTCGCCGCTTACGTCGCATGCGTGACCGCCGTCGTCGTGAACGTATGGGCGAGGTCGCGGACGACACCGGAAGCTGACGAGTCAGCGATGAACTCGGCAACGCGCGGAGCGGTTTTAGCGATCATCGCCGTCGCGCTCGGGTTCGCCATTCTCAACTGGGGAGCAGATCTGCAACCCAATCCTGTATTTGACCCTGGCATCTTTCGCACGCCGGAGCCGACAGCCGAGGCAGATGACAGCGAACTCAGCGACGTCGAATCTGAGTCGGCCCCTGTGGTCGACCCGACGGCTGTTGTCGACGTCACACAGGCCCGGCCGAACAGCCAGGTCGCGGTGCTCGTTGCCAATGGCACCGACGTGGCTGGTCAAGCCGCCCGTCTCACGGACCGACTCCGCAACCAGGGATTCAATACCCGCGAACCCAGGTCGGCCTCTCTGCAAACTTCGTCAGTCATCTACTATCGCGCCGGATTCGAAGCCGAAGCAGCAGTCATCGTCGCTGCATTAAACACCACCACCCCAACGGCACCAATGCCACCCACGCTGTCTATAGGCGCTGATGTCGACCTTGGTCCGGTCGATGTACTGGTTCTCATCGGTGCTGATCCGTTGTCCACCGGTTGAGCTGACATGCGCGTCTTGATCGCGCCAGACAAGTTCAAAGGAACTGCATCGGCACGAGCCATAGCCGAGGCCGTCGCCGCCGAGCTAGCGACCGCAGGCGTGCAGTCGTCGACGCTTCCTCTCGCCGACGGTGGCGAGGGCATACTCGACGCCTTCGGCGGGCCAAACCGCGTCGACACGGTGATGGGGCCGTTGGGTACGCCAGTTCGGGCGCGCTGGCGACTTGGTCGCGATATCGCGGTTATCGAAATGGCCGAAGCGTCAGGCTTGGTGCTTGCCGGCGGAGCCGAGGCCAACGCCCCAATCGAAGCAACAACGCGTGGTACCGGTGAGCTGATCACGGCTGCAATCACGCGCGGAGCCCGGCGAGTTGTTGTCGGGTTGGGCGGCTCCGCCACGACCGATGGCGGGTGGGGTGCACTTCAGGCGATTGGTTCCCCCCAGCAGGTTCGGTCGGTCGAGGTCCTGGTCGCGTGTGATGTTCGAACGACCTTTATCGACTCGGCTCGAGTGTTTGCTCCGCAAAAGGGAGCAAGCCCACCACAGGTGGCGTTTCTCGAATCTCGGCTCAACGGTCTTGCTACTCGGTATTTCGACGACTACGGCGTCGACGTTCGGGCACTGGTTGGTGGTGGAGCAGCAGGTGGCTTGGCGGGCGGCCTGGCGGCGTTCGGAGCTGAACTGGTCGGTGGTTTTGATCTGATCGCGGACCTCGTGGGACTCGATGAAGCGATGGCCGAAGTCGACCTTGTCATCACGGGGGAGGGGCAAGTTGACCCCCAATCGTTCAATGGCAAGGTTGTCGGCGGGGTGGTCGAGGCTGCGGCGCACAATGGGCTTCCTGTTTTCATCATCGCCGGGCGTGTCGATGCACGAACCCAGGTCGACGACAGTGGCAGCCCCGTCGAGATCGTGTCGTTGAGCGAGCGTTGTGGCCCGGAGCGGGCGATGACCAACCCTCTTGCGTGTGTGGCGCAGGTCATTGCGCAGGATCTGCAGTTGCTGCGAACCCTGGCCGAGAGCGATACGCCATCGAGCTAGCCGGCCGGGCGTGCTGGCGAACGCGACGTTGACTACGTTTTCGCCATGCCGTGGGCGCTTCCTGACTTCGACTCATACCCCGACTCGAAGCGTGTGGTGGGAGCCGAGGTGATCCCGAACGGGGTCCGCGTGCGGTGGAGCGATGACCTCGTGTCCGAACATCACCGCTACGTATTGCGTGAGCACAGCCCCGACCCCATCACGACGAATCCGTTGAGCCGGGAACAGCAGATCCAATTCGCCGAGCTCGCTCCTGATCTACAGATCGTTGCTGCCGAAGCCGACGAAAACGGCGGCCTCGTCGTGCAGTGGTCCCATGGCGAAGTAGCGACGTCGACCTATCACCCTGGCTGGCTCCGCGTCTGGGCTGCCGCCACTCCGGAAGCTCACGAGCTCGACGCACCAGTGCCGTGGCGGTCAACGATTGAACTTCAAGCCCACTGCTTTGATGCGTCTGGCTTGAGCTTTCGCACGAACCCGACCGAGTCGCCACAATTTGTGGGCTGGTTGTCGTCGCTTCGCACACATGGTGTTGGGGTGCTGACTGGGCTCGCCGTCGAGCCCACAACGATCACGGACATCGCCTCGTTGATCGGGCCTGTGCGCACCACCAACTTTGGTCACGTGTTCGACGTGCAGACCAAATCCACTGACGTGACGTCGAATGCCTATACCGATCTGGAACTTCCGGTACACACAGACCTCGACACTCGCGAGTACATGCCAGGCTTGCAGTTCTTGTTCTGCATGCGCAGCGATGCTCTTGGTGGTGAGAGTCGGTTGTCTGACGGAGCGGCGATCTGCCGGTACCTGCGTGAACATGAGCCGGCGGCATTCGAGGCATTGACCACGATCCCGGTGATGTTTGCAAACAAGGCCGTCGAAACTGATTACCGCCACATCGCTCCCTTTCTTGTCGTCGATGACGACGGGGAATTAGTCGAAGCGCGCTGGAGTCCATGGCTGCGTGGGCCGCTGAACGCGTCGATCGCGGACGCCGAACGGTTCTATGGTGCGCTTCGTCTCGCGGTTGAAATGGCCGAAGACCAACGATTCGTGACCTCGGTGCGGCTCAACCCCGGTGATCTGCTCGGATTCGACAATCGACGTATTCTGCACGGCCGCGGTGCCATTGATCGCACAACGGGAGAGCGGTGGTTACGGGGCTGCTATGTCGAACGCGAGGAACTCGAATCGCGCCTGCGAATCATCGCCAGACGAGGGCGCGAATCTCACAACTGACCCCTAGCATTAGCAGTCTCAATCCGAGAGTGCTAACTGCTAGGGAGGGCCCACTCACATGGCCAAGTCCATTACATTTGACGATTCTGCTCGCCGTTCGCTCGAAGCGGGAATGAATACGCTCGCCGACGCTGTACGAGTAACACTCGGTCCCAAGGGCCGAAACGTTGTCCTCGACAAGAAGTGGGGCGCACCCACGATCACTAACGATGGTGTGTCCATCGCCAAAGAGATCGACCTCGAAGACCCGATCGAGCGCATCGGCGCCGAACTCGTCAAAGAGGTCGCCAAGAAGACCGATGATGTTGCTGGTGACGGAACCACGACGGCCACGGTTCTCGCCTGGTCAATGGTCCGCGAAGGACTACGCAATGTCACCGCCGGTGCAAATCCAATGTCGGTCAAAAAGGGCATCGAAGCCGGTGTAGAGACCGCTGTCGAGTCCATTCGCAAGATGGCCAAAGATGTCAAGGGCAAAGATCAGATCGCCCAGGTTGCCGGCATCTCAGCTGCTGACCCCGAAATTGGTCAGACGATTGCAGACGCCATCGACAAGGTCGGCAAAGACGGCGTTATCACCGTCGAAGAGAGCCAGACCTTTGGCATGGACATGGATCTCGTCGAGGGCATGCGTTTCGACAAGGGCTTCTTGTCGCCGTACATGGTGACTGACCCTGAGCGCATGGAAGCCGTTCTCGATGATCCGTACCTGCTCTTCGTAGCTTCGAAGATCACTGCCGTGCGCGACATCGTGCCGCTGCTCGAAAAGGTCATGCAGCAGGGTCGCCCATTGGTCATCATCAGCGAAGACGTTGAGGGCGAAGCGCTCGCAACACTCGTCGTGAACAAGATCCGTGGCACATTCAACTCAATCGCCGTCAAGGCCCCGGGCTTCGGCGATCGCCGCAAGGCAATGCTCCAAGACATGGCCATTCTCACCGGTGGCCAGGTCATCAGCGAAGAAGTTGGCCTCAAGCTTGAGAACGTCGGTGTCGACATGTTGGGCACCGCTCGCAAGGTCGTCGTCACCAAAGACGAAACCCTGATCATCGAAGGCGCCGGCAAAAAGGCTGACGTCGAGGGTCGCATCGCCCAGATCAAGGCTGAGATCGAAAATACCGACAGCGACTACGACGGTGAGAAGCTCCAAGAGCGTCTTGCCAAGTTGAGCGGCGGCGTTGCGGTACTCAAGGTCGGGGCAGCCACCGAGGTTGAACTCAAAGAGAAAAAGCACCGCATCGAAGATGCTGTTTCAACGACCAAGGCTGCAATCGAAGAGGGCGTTGTTGCCGGCGGTGGCGTCACGCTGCTTCGTGCACAGGCTGCTGTTCGCAAGCTCGCTGAGGAGACCGAAGATCGCGATGTCGCAACTGGCATCAAGATTGTTGCCAGGTCACTCGAAGGTCCGTTGCACCAGATCGCAATCAACGCTGGCATGGATGGCGGCGTTGTCGTCGAAAAGGTACGCGGTCTCAAGGGCAGTGTTGGCCTTGATGCCTCGACGGGTGAGTACACCGACCTGGTCAAGCTCGGCGTGATCGATGCTGCCAAGGTGACCCGCTCGGCCCTGCAAAATGCAGGTTCGATTGCGGCCCTCTTCCTGACCACCGAAGTTGTCATCAGCGACTTGCCAGAAGACGACGGCGCTGGCGGCGGCATGCCAGACATGGACTTCTAACAAAACTTGAACACCAGGCTTGCTATGCAAGCCATGACAGCTCGACTGTCGAATCTCAGCGACGGACCGCCTTTGGGCGGTCTGTCGTCGTTTTGGGTTCGAGCGGTGAACGCGGTCGCTGTGAGCGCTCCGCACGGGGGCGGCCCGTTCGTCGTTTTGGCGAGTAGCGTTGCGAACGTGGCTCGAGGTCGTACCGCAAAGATGATGGTCCAGCACCTCGACAACGGGCAGCTCGTCCGCCGTCCCGAAGAACTTGTTGTTGAAGAACCGCTCACGGTTCGTCTCAATGAGGTTGACGTTGCAACGACCATGCGCACCCCAGGGCATGATTTCGAACTCGCTGTTGGTTTGCTACACGCTGACGGTGCACTGGCTGGAGCCGCCATCACCGAGATTCGCTACTGCGCTACTGGCTCGGCGGTCGAAACCGAATTCAATGTTGTTTCGGTCTCAGCCCCTGCTGCCCCCGACCCCACCCCCCGGCTGGGCGTGATCAGCTCCTCATGTGGTCTCTGCGGTACCGAAGCCATCGAAGAGCTTGTAGCGCGTATTGCGCCAATGCCATCGGCGGCGCTGTTCGCCCCAGAAACCCTGCTGGGTGTGGTCGACGCCATTCGTGATCACCAACCGTTGTTCGCCCGCACCGGCGGGCTGCACGCGGCGGCCGCGTTCGCACCAGACGGAACGATTCTGGAAGTTCGTGAAGACATCGGCCGCCACAACGCGGTCGACAAGGTTGCGGGCCGAATGCTCCTCGACGGGTTGTTGCCTGCGACTGGTCTTGGCTTGTTCGTCAGCGGGCGAGCCTCGTTTGAGATGGTTCAAAAAGCGTGGGCGGCTGGGTTCTCGACGGTCGTCGCTATCAGCGCACCGTCGGCCCTCGCAGTCGAGGCAGCCCAGGCTGCGCACATTCAGCTCGCCGGGTTCGTGCGTGAAGGCACCCTGAACCTGTATCACCAGCCCGATATGTCCCGGCCCCACGCGGCCGCAGGACTGTCGCAGCCATTCGACGAATCAGAGGAAGTACCGGCATGACATCGCACGATGTACGCCCGTCAATCGGACAGGGCGTGTTGCATCTGTTCTTCAAGGCTCCGCCAGGCGTCGATCGAACTGCGGCTTTGACCGCGGTCGATGCTGCTCGCGGGCGAGAAGATCAGGTTGTCTCGGTAGCCATGCTCGGGCACAAAGCTGACATTGCCGTGATGGGCATTGGCCCAGAGCTGTGGTCCCTTCGCCAACTTCAACAAGACCTCACCGCTGCGGGCTTGGAGCTCGTCGACAGCTACGTTTCGCTGACCGAACTCAGCGAGTACGCGATGGGTGTTCCTGACGAAGCGAAGCAAGCCCGGCTGTATCCGGTTCTGCCACCCGAAGGCAAACCAGCGTGGTGTTTCTATCCCATGAGCAAGCGGCGCCACCCAGACCAGAACTGGTTCACGATGGATTTTGAGGATCGCAAGGCCCTCATGTACGAACACGGTACGTCTGGCCGCAAATTTGCCGGTCGCATCGTGCAACTGATCACCGGATCAACGGGGCTCGACGAGTACGAGTGGGGAGTCACACTGTTCGGTCAGTATCCCGATGACCTCAAAGAGGTGGTCTACACCATGCGCTTTGACAAGGCATCTGCAGAGTTTGCAGAGTTTGGTTCGTTCTACACCGGAATGGTTGCCGATCTCGGTGAAATCCTTGAAGGCTGATCTGCGCGACCGCGGGCACCGTTCGCATGCCCGCTGAGAGTCTCGATCGTGCACGTGCGACTCCGTTGTGGGCTCAGCTAGAAGCCGACCTGCGGCGCCGTTTGCAAGCAAATGATTTCAGCGACGGCAACTTCCTGACTGATACCGAGCTGGTCAACGAATACGGCGTGAGTCGCCATACCGCCCGTGAGGCGGTGCGCCGTTTGTCAATCGACGGTCTGATTCGTCGCGAGCGCGGCCGGGGAACGTTGGTGAACCGGATCGAGTTTGAGCAGTCGCTGGGCACGCTCTACAGCTTGTTCCGATCGATCGAGGCTTCAGGAGTTGAGCAGACGAGCGACGTGCTGCAGCTTGAGGTCGTTCGCGATAGTGACGCGGCTGCGGCGCTCAAATTGCAGCCGCAAGCAGATCTCGTTTTGCTGAGCCGCTTGCGCCATGCGGGCGGGGAGCCGCTTGCTATCGATCGAGCGTGGTTACCTGCTGCTGTGGCGTCAGCTTTGTTGTCTGTCGATTGGGCACACACGGCGCTCTATGACCAGCTGCGTGTGATCGGTGTCGGTGCTCCTACTCACGGGCGGGAGCGGCTGGCTGCCGTTTCCCTGTCACCGCAGGACTCGGCGCAACTTGAGTGCGAATCTGGAGCAGCCGCATTTCGTCTCGAACGAATCGGTTTCGTCGATGACACCCCAATAGAACGGCGCATAACAGTTGTGCGTGGTGACCGATTCGGCTTCGTGGCCGAGTGGATGTCGGGTTCACCGTCAGCGTTGCGCGCATCGCCAAGCTGAAGGTCTCGACACGTCTGACGAGCAAGTTCGAACGTACTGATTGACAGTTCCACCAAATGTACGTACATTTGATGAATGGCTCCGGTTTCCACGATTCCCGACACGCACACCAACATGCCCGCAGCGCTTGTATTCGAGCAGTTCTACCTCGACTGTCTCTCTCAGGCGTCGTACCTGATTGGAGATCGAACCACGGGCCGCGCTGTGGTTGTAGATCCTCGTCGTGATGTGGGCGAGTATCTTGAGTCGGCCCGCGAGCACGATCTGACCATCGAGTTCGTCATCGAGACTCACCTGCATGCCGACTTCGTATCTGGTCATCTCGAAGTGGCAGATGCCACGGGCGCTGCAATCGCCTACGGAAGCGGAGCAAACACCGAGTTCGCCAGTCGCGAGTTGCGCGACGGTGAACAGATCGTGCTCGGCGAGGTCGCACTTGAGATTCGTGCCACGCCCGGGCACACGCCCGAGTCCATCTGTGTCGTGGTGTGGGACTTGGGGCAACCATCGGCTCAGCCATGGGGCGTATTGACCGGCGACACCCTATTTGTCGGCGACGTTGGACGGCCGGATCTTTTGGTCTCTGCTGGCCGCACCTCTGAGGAGCTCGCAGAATTACTGCACCGGTCGCTGCACGACAAGCTCATGACGCTTCCCGATGACACGATCGTCTGGCCTGGCCACGGTGCCGGCTCCGCATGCGGAAAGAACCTGTCGACAGAGGTAGTTTCGTCAATTGGGGAGCAACGCCGGACCAATCAAGCGCTGCTCGCTCCTACAGCCGAGGCGTTTGTCGCCATGGTGACCGAGTCGCAGTCGCACCCTCCGGCCTATTTCCGGTTTGACGTTCATGCGAACCGTGCGAACCGGCAGCTACTTGATGAACAGCAGCCCGTAGCCGTATTGACACGCGAAGATCTGACACGCCACCACGAGGCGGGCGGGGTCGTACTCGACACACGAGATCTCGGCAGTTTCACGAGCGGGCATATACCTGGGGCGCTATTCGTAGGTCTCGATGGCCGCTTTGCCGAATTTGCGGGATCAGTGATCAACCCTGAACAGAACATTGCTCTGGTCTGTGACTCGGGAACTGAAATTGAAGCGCGCAACCGGTTGGCGCGGATTGGCTTTGACTGCGTGGTTGGTGCACACGTGCTGACGGCGATTGATCAACACAGTGAGGTGCCGCTTCAGAGCGCGCCGCGAAAATCGTTTTCTGATCTCGTCGACGTAGACGGCTCCAACGATTATCTCTTCGTCGATGTCCGCCAACCAGCTGAGACTGAGGGCGGCATGATCCCGACCGCTATCGCCGTACCGCTGACGACGCTTTTGGCATCGGTCGGCGACCTTGATCCAAAGGCTCCAACATTGGTGTATTGCGCCGGTGGTTTTCGATCAATGATCGCGGCCAGCTTTTTGCGATCGCATGGTTTCGCCAACGTGTCGGACCTTGTTGGTGGGTACGGCGCATGGACCGCTCTGGCTGAGCAATAGTGACCCACCCTCATCAAGCGGACGTTGTCGCGGGACTTTCGGTCGCCATGCTCGCGATTCCTCAGGCGTTGGCTTACGCGCAGCTCGCGGGCCTGCCGGCTGAGCGCGGCCTGGCTGCTGCCGCTCTTCCGTCAATCGCAGCAGCAATGTTCGTCGCGACCCCACAGTTGCAGACCGGTCCTGTGGCCCTGACTTCCTTACTCACATTCGGTGCGCTGCACGGAGCCGGCTTATCGGGCTCGGGACTGGTCGGTGCAGCGACGATTCTCGCGTTGATTGTCGGCGTCACGCGACTGCTTGTAGGGCTACTAAGACTCGGTTCGATCGCATGGCTGATTTCTGAACCCGTGCTCCTGGGCTTCACCACGGGCGCGGCGGTCGTGATTATCGCCTCCCAATCGACCAAGCTGATCGGAAGCACAACGCCATCCGGATCGGTCGTTGATGCTCTTGGCCAGCTCGCGACGCCAACACAATGGAGCCTCTCAGCACTTGCTTTTGCTGTCGTTGTATTTGTCGTGGTCGTCGGAGCTCGTCGATCGGTTCCCCGACTGCCTGCTGTTTTGATTGTCGTACTCGCGTCGACCAGCGTTAGCTGGGCTTTGAACTGGCAGGGTCCACGCGTTGGAAAGGTCGAATCGGGACTGGCACTGTTCTCGACTGAGGTCGATTGGGGGCTGACAACTTCATTGCTGGTCCCTGGTGTTGTGATCGCCCTCGTAGGTTTCGCCGAGCCCGCGTCGGTCGCACGTCTCCTGGCCGTGCAAGACCGGCGCCGTTGGAACGCAAACCGCGAGTTCGTAGGACAGGGCGTAGCAAATCTTGCGGCGGCATCGGCTGGAGGTTTTCCTGTGGGCGGGTCGTTCTCGCGAAGCATGTTGGCGCACAGCGTTGGGGCTCGATCAGCCTGGTCCGGCGCCTTTGCCGGGGTGGCAGTCTTAGCGGCGTTGCCAATGGTGGGATTACTTGCCCCGCTACCGACAGCAGTACTTGGAGCAATCGTTGTTGCCGCCGTCTGGAAGCTGATCGACATCACCGCGATCTGGCAACTGCTGCATCAGTCACGGCCACAAGCGTTGGTGGCGATTGGAACTGCCGTTGCCACGGTCGTGTTCGCTCCGAGAGTCGAACGTGGAATTTTTGTGGGCGTGGGCCTTTCTCTTGCGGTGCACCTGTGGCGAGAGCTTCGATTTGACGTCACGGCTGAGGAAGTCGGCACTCTGATCGTCGTTCGTCCCGTGGGCGTGCTGTGGTTCGTTTCGGTTCCACGTCTTCAGGGCACTCTTGATCGAGTCGTCGACGGCCATCGTTCGTCAAACGAGTCTGAGATCACCCAGATAACGCTGGACCTTGCGGGGGTTGGGCGGCTGGACTACACCGCTGCTGCGGTCCTTTCGCGGTGGCGCGATGAGCTCTCGGCCGACGGTGTCACGCTGCGATTCACCGGAATCCGGCCCGGAGCTGAACGCGCGGCTGAGATCCACGATCTTGGTTCAATAGTCACCCTCGAACACCAACGAGAACAAGGAATCCATGAGTATGTTTGATCTGCTTCCTGACCGCCTGCCCTGGTACATCGGAGGGCCAACACTTGGCCTGCTCATCGTTGGCCTGTTCGCTCTCGCCAACCAACCGCTGGGGGCGAGCGGGGCCTATGTGCAGACATCAAGGTTGTTTCGTCGATTTGATGGTTTTGCCACATGGCGTGTTTGGTACTTCGCAGGGCTGTTCCTTGGTGGAATGGTCGTAACTCAAGTTCTGCGAGACCGGTCATCGGTTCGCTCCGGTTATGACGCGTTGAGAGAAGTATTTCCGTTGCCGGTAACGATGATCATGGTGTTCGCGGGCGCGACCCTGTTGGGATATGGCGCGGCGATGGCGGGCGGCTGCACCTCAGGACATGGCATGTGTGGCACAGCGCAGCGATCACCGGCGAGCGTGGCGGTCACTGCGACGTTTATGGCGACAGCAATCGCGACCACACTCATCCTTCGTGTGATCACCGGAGGTTCGCTGTGAGCAGCACACGTAGCGCGAATTCTTCACTCATGAACTTGGTCGGCCTGTGTTTCGGCATCGCATTCGGGGCCGTGCTCGCTGCATCGAACCTGCACGAGTACGACACGATTCACTCGATGTTGCGTCTCGACGATTTCGAAGTCTTCTGGTTCATGGCTTCTGCGATCGCAGTTTCGGCACCAATGCTCTGGTGGCTGGAACGTCGACGCCATGTCACGCCGCTCGGTGGCCCGCTGGAGTTGTCTCGTTCAAAGCCGGAACGACACCACTACCAAGGTGGTGCACTGTTCGGTATTGGTTGGGCGATTGCCGGCACGTGCCCCGCGCCGGCCTTGGTGATGGTCTCGTCTGGAGCGTTCCTGGGCCTCGTAGCAATTGTCGGAATCTTCCTAGGGCTGCATCTGCGAGAGCGCCAGCAAGTAGACGCTCTTACCTCAGGCGATGGTGAGCATCGCGTGGCATCGGCGACGGCTTGATCGCTGTCGTTTTTGGGGTGTTGTTTGTCGCGTATTTGTTGTGATTGGTGTTGTTTGTAGGGCTGGCGGGCTGGGCTGTTTGGCCTAGTACGCGGAAACGTTGTGTGTTTGCTCAACTCGCAACGATTGGTGCCGTCAAGAGATTCATACCCCGCCTGCTTTCCTGAAGG
>CALKPY010000062.1 GCA_937991435.1 uncultured Acidimicrobiales bacterium | reverse complement strand
CGGCATCTGATCCGGCGGGTGTGGCTTTGGGTAGTCGGTTGTAGGCGACGTCGGGTGTGGTTCGGCCGAGGCTGCGATGTGGCCGCTGGTTGTTGTAGATGTCAACGAAGCTGTTGAGCTGGGTTTGAAGCTCGACGATGCGCTGTTGGGGTCATGATTGTTTCGTATTCGATAGGTGTCAATTTGTTGAGTCGAGGTTGGCGTCGACGCCGGTGGTAGGTCCGTTCGATCCAGGTCACGATCGCGATTCGTAGTTCGTCTCTGGTGGCCCATCTCCGGGTGTTGAGCACGTTCTTCTGGAGCAGCGAGAAGAACGATTCCATGGCGGCATTGTCGCCTGCTGAACCAACCTGGCCCATCGACCCGACCAGACCGTGACGATCCAGACACCGTTGCAGTTTCCTGGCGCGAAACTGGCTGCCACGATCTGAATGAACAATGCAGCCAGCAACATGGCCATCGCGACGAGCGACCGCCGTGTCGACCGCCGTGACAGCGAGCTGGGCTTTCATCCGATCATCGATCGCGTAGCCAACAATCCGGTTCGACCACAGATCCTTGATCGCGCACAAATACAGCTTCCCTTCGCCGGCTTGCATCCCAGTAGTCGTCGCAACACTCGATAGGAGTGATTGCAATGCCAGGTCCGAAATACAGCGCGGAGACGAAGCAGAAGTTCTTCGATCTGCTTGACCGGGGTGGCACGATCCGGGCTGCCGCCGACGAGGTCGGAGTCAACCGCAACGCGGCATATTCCTGGGTGCGGGCCTCTGGCATCCAGACAGGTCGTAAAGCGCCGCGGGTCTACTCATCGGCGGAGAAAGCGGAGTTCTTCCGACTGCTGAGCGAGCAAGGAAATGTGTCAGCGGTTGCGCTCCAGCTCGGGTTCACCCGGGTGACTTGTTACAAGTGGGCCCATCAGGCTGGAATCTTCACGAGCGAAGCCAGAGCTGTGAACCCGCGCCGCAAGAAGTTCTTGCGCCTTCGCTCGAAGGGTTTGACTCGGAGCGAGGCAGCCGCTGCGGTCAACGCTGATGCTCGATCGGCCGCAGATTGGGACAAGGGCATCACCATCATCCATCGGGGCCGGGTGTATCCCAATGGGCGTGTTGTGCGCTACCCCAAATCGAAACAAGATGTCGTGAAGACCGTCCAGACAGCCCTGGGAGAGGTGAGTCTTGCCCAGGTCGAGAAGGTCATCGATGGCCGCTATCTCAGCCTCATCGAGCGTGAGCATTTACGCGATCTGCGCCGTGATGGGATGTCGATCCGCAAGATCGCATCGGCGATGGGTCGGTCGACTTCAACGATCAGTCGTGAGTTGCGCCGCAATACGGTGACAGCGCGTGGCTACCTGCCCCACACGGCTCATCGGCTATCCGCGGCACGGCGGCAACGTCAGAGACCATCAAAGATCGTTGAGAACAGCGAGTTGTTCACGTACGTTCACGGGAAGCTCCAACAGCGGTGGTCACCTGAACAGATCGCGAACCGGCTGCGTAAGGACTTTCCCGACGCACCCCACATGTGGGTGTGCACCGAGACCATCTATCAAGCCATCTACGTGCACGCACACTCCAGACTCAAACGCGATGGCAAGCGCCACCTTCGGCGAGGTCGCACGCGCCGCAAGCCCCACGCCAACCCGAACTCTCGACGAGGGCGCTTCGTTGATCCAATGGATCTGATCGAACACCGACCCACCGAAGCTGATGACCGAGCGACGCCCGGACACTGGGAAGGCGACCTCATCATCGGGACCAACAACCGCTCGGCCATCATCACCCTGGTTGAGCGAACCAGCCGACTGCTACTTCTCGGCTACCTCGGACGAGACCGCAGCGCCGAAGCCGTTCGCGATCGCCTCATCAACATCACCGCTGGTCTCCCCGAAACCCTGAAGAGAACGCTCACATGGGACCAGGGCGGCGACATGGCCGAACACCAAGCCTTCGCAGACGCCTCCCAGATCGACGTCTACTTCTGCAACCCGGCCTCACCATGGCAACGAGGTAGCAACGAGAACACAAACGGGCTCATTCGCCAATACTTCCCAAAAGGCACCGACCTCTCTCGGCACAGCCCCGACGAACTCGCCACAGTCGCAGCCGAACTGAACGGCCGACCACGTAAATCGCTCAACTGGGAAACACCCAACGAACGAATCTCTGATCTACTAGTGGCCAACTAGACCAACCGTTGCGACGACTACTGGGATGCAAGCGGTTTGGTGTTCAGTGATGTCGGTGAGCCACACCTGATTCGGCCCAGCAGCGGTGAAGTTGCGGCGAACAAGATCATCATGAGCCGCCGTTGCTGGTCGGGACGGTTTGCGGTTCTTCTTCTTGGCGAAACTGGCCCACCAAGCGTTGTCTGAGCAGATCCGCCACACCGTGCGATCACATACGACGTGGCCAGCTTGGCGGACCTCGTCCGCAAGGAACCGGTATCCGAACTCCGGGTCATCAACATGAGCTTCACCAATGGCATCCGCGAGCACACGACGGCGGGCCTCAACAGGACCGACAGGCTTGTTAAGCCACCGGTAATACGGCTGGCGAGCAACATTGAGTACCCGACACGACACCGCGACAGGAATCCCGTCGACAGCGAGCTCGCGAATGATCGGATACATCATCCTTTTGGGAGGTTCGCCTGCCCCAAATACGCAGCAGCGCGGCGCAACACCTCGTTCTCTTGTTCCAACAGTTTGACTCGGCGACGCAGATCACGGTTCTCGGACTGCTCCGCGGTCGTGACACCAGGCTTGGCTCCATCATCGATCGCGGCGAGCTGCAACCACCGGTGAAGACACGACGAAGAGATCCCAAAATCAGCAGCGATCTGATCCAACGTCACCCCCTCTGGGCGGCCACGAGCAACACGCACCACATCATCACGGAACTCTCTTGGATAACGCTTCGGCATAACAACATCCTTCCAGCCCAGTCATCTCGACTGGACAAATCAGATGTCACCCATCAGTGCAGCAGACCCCGACGACTTGGAAGTCGAGTTCGGTGCTGGTGCTTCCGCGACAGGCGTTCTTCACTTCGAGTTTGGAAGCCGCGAAGAGGCGCAAGAGTTCGCAGACGAAGTGGAAGACAAGATAGGTTCGTTGGACATTGGCGGAGCCGCCTCAACTCTTCGAGACTCTCCTGCGCTCAAGCATGGTCTCGTCGGCGTTGGTGTCTATGCCAAAGCTTCAATCGAAGCC